>JBAWGM010000067.1:0-11497 GCA_049592895.1 Thiobacillaceae bacterium
GGTCTTCCGGGCGAGATGAGTAGCCGCGAGGCCGGCACGCCCGGGACGGCTGGCCGGTCTTCCGGGCGAGATGAGTAGCCGCGAGGCCGGCACGCCCGGGACGGCTGGCCGCTTGCGGTGTCTGGCACCTCAACTCAAATGCTGCGTATTACGAAGTGCGAGGCATTACGAGGAGTATTGGTCACGTCATTTTCCATAACACTTGAGGAGATTAATCATGATGGTCGCCCGTTGGAGCATTGATGCGAAGTTCGGATACAAGCAGAATGTGATCGACCTGATGCAGCGCTGGTTGCGGGAGATTGCGCCGCAGGTTGGGTTCAGCGCCGACAAGACGCGTTTGCTGACCGGCTCGATCGGCGCGCTGGAGGCAACCATACAGGCGGAACATGTTGTACAGGACCTCAGCGAGCTTAACCAGGCCTGGGAAAAACTGGCTGCGATTGAAGCGCACAAGCAGTGGAGCAAGGATCTCGAACCCCATGTGGTTTCCGGGACAAGTCGTTGGGAAATCTACCGCGTGTTGTAAGGCCAGATATATGATGGGGAGGATGACGGCATGGCCTCCGGTTCGATGCCGTCCGATGCGTCATTCACCCATTGCCCCTGCTCTGGCAAATGGCGCAAGACATCGCCGATGCGGGCGCGACAACAGCCAGATGAATGACTTAGCTGGATCAACCCACCGTTGTCACCCTTGGTCCAGACTCGACGCGCCGTGACGGCTAGTCTTGTATCCCCCAATAAGCGCGGCCGAGACGGTAACAGGGTCAGGTCTTGCATTATCACATCCCCCTGCAACACTTCTGATCCTGCCTGGACACCGACTGCTGCCTGCAATACGACTTCGATGGCCGGCGTTGCAAATTCCTGCATTACGACTTGGCCTGGAAGCTGAACCTGACGCCCGATAGGGGCGACGTCACCCAGACCTACGTCTACGACACCAGCGGCCGGTGAGCTCCACGTTCGGCCCCATTCGGGCTGTAGCGGAACGGGGCTTGACGTACGTATCCGATAGGATACACTACGGTCTATCGAGACTGGATCAACTCGCTCAAGGATCGCGCCGGACGCGCACGAATCCAGGTTCGTGTAGATCGCTTGGTGAATGGCAACCCGGGTCAGTACCGAACGCTGACCGACGGTGTTTGCGAACTCAAGATCGATTTCGGTCCGGGGTACAGGGTCTACTACACCGAGCGTGGCGGAGTCGTCATTGTCTTGTTGGCCGGAGGTGACAAATCGACGCAGCAGAAGGACATTAAGGCCGCCATTTCGTTGGCAAAAAACTTGTAGGAGCACTTAATCATGCCGAGAACTGCAACCAAAGCTGTACCGAAGACAAAGACCATTCCGTACGACGTGTCGGAACAACTCCGTACCCCAGAGGAGATGGCCGCTTATCTCGATGCCTGGTTTGCCGAAGCGCCCGACGATGCCGTAGGTATCGCCCGCGCCCTCGGAGACATTGCCCGGGCAAAAGGCATGACTCAAGTTGCGCGCGACGCTGGCCTGAGCCGCGAGAGCCTGTATAAGGCCCTTGGCGAAAATGGCAACCCGAGCTTTGCAACCGTGCTGAAAGTTGCGCGCGCACTGGGCGTACGCCTACATGCGCAACCCGCCTGAGATTCTGTCGCCCATCACGGTCATGGGGCCGAACCCGCCCCAGAGCTAGCCCTGATGAAAATGCGCCTGGGTGCGGGTCTCGTTCGTTAATCTGCCTTGATGGCCTTAAGCTAAACAGACTTTGCACCCCTGGTCCAGACTCTGCGCGCCGCACAGTTAGCCCAACTTCCACAGTTTGGTCTGTGTTTGGTTGAATTGCGCGGGTGTGGCATTCTGGCCACGCCCCGCTTTCATTCGAGGGTGGTGGGTGTGATGGTCGCGACGACACGGGCATGAGGCAGCTATGCGACGAAAAGAGCATGTAGTGGCGACCTGGGTGGTTGCTGCCCGGAGCGGGCATGCTGACAATTGTTCGCATGTACCTTCGGCATACCACTCGAAGCAAAGACGGCAAGACGCACGTCTACTGGCAGCTGGTCCGTTCGATACGCCGCGGTCGCAAGGTCGTGCAGGAGACGGTGGCACAACTTGGCGAACCAGCGCCGGACTCGGCCACAGCCCGCGCACGATCCTCGAAGAGCTCTCGCGCATCACCGCCGCCGATATCGTCTTGCCGCTCGCCGACGAGTCCAGGCGCGAACTGCGCATTCGCTGCGTCGTTCGTCTGGGGCGCGAACAACAGATCCTGCTCGACCATCTGGGCCTGCAACTGCCCCAGCGACTCAAAGCGCCGCCTGTATCGCAAATGTAGTGGCGACTGCGAGAGTCAACTCGTTGATTTATCGAAATTCACACCCGTGAACTGTGGAAGTTGGGTCATTCGTGTATCCGCCCGATTAGTGCTTCCGCGCTGTATGTGTCTCCGGCGCTGATCAGGCGACGCGCGGCATCCACCTGATCCCAGGTATTCCACAGCAACACGCCGCGCACCCGCCCGGCTCTCAGGTAATAGACCACCCCTTTGCGGAACGGCTCCTGCCAGTCTTCGACGATATCCATGCCGGCGCCGAATTCGCCGACCGCTTCGTAGCCCAGCTCAAACAGGTCGGAATAGAAGTAGGGCAGGTGGTCGTATTTTTCCGCGGCGCCAGCCATGTTGCGGCCGGCCATCGCGCCCATGGTGTTGGCGTTGTCTTCGTGCTCGACGCGGCGGCGCATGCCGAGCGGCGCGCTGTAGAAATTGGCGACGTCGCCCGCCGCGTAGATATCCGGCGGCGCCGCGCGAAGTTGCTCGTCGACCATGATGCCGTTGTCCAGCTTGAGGCCTAGCGGCTTGGCCAGTTCAACCGCGGGTTCGATGCCAATGCCGGCAACGACGGCGTCCGCCGACAGGCCCTTGCCGCTACCCGTTGTGACAGTGAACCTCGTCCCGTTGTTTTGCAGAGTCTTGACCCGTTCTCCGGTCAGAATGCCAACTCCCTTTTCGAGGAAATAGGTGGCGAGAAATGCAGCCAGCGAGGGCGGATAAATGCGCTCGCCGATGCCCTTGCCGGGCAGCACCAGGGTCACCTTGCAGCCGGCGATGGCCAGGGCCGCGGCAATTTCCGAGCCGATGAAGCCGCCGCCGATGACGATGAATTTAGCCTTGTGATCGGCCAGCGCACGCAGACGCTGGTAATCATCCAGGGTGCGGAAATAAATCACGCCGTCATCCGCGAACGGCAGGCGGCGCGGTGCGCCCCCGGTCGCAATCAGCAGCTTCTCGTAGCGGTAGACTTCGCCGTTGCTGTCCGTAATGGTTTTGGCGGCAGGGTCGCCGTTTACTGCGCGGGTGTCGAGAAACAGGACGGCCTTTGCCTCCCTGGTTTTGCGCCAGATGGAATCGAAGGGTGTACCGGTCCACAATTTTTTCGACAGGGGCGGGCGGTCGTAGGGCGGATGTTTCTCGTCGCTCAAAACAGCGATCGTTCCATTCGGGTCGCGTTCGCGGATCCCGCTGACGGCGGCATCCGCAGTCATGCCGCCACCGACAATTACGTATTTGTATTCCTTCATGGCTTTTCGGTATCTCCTCTTGGATGGTGAGTCAGCGACCTTATTCGCCTGGCTCGATGCGATGCAGGGTCGCCGCGAGGCACAGGCAAAGGCAAGGTACGACTTGCATAGGGCGGCGGATTAATTGCGACTTTGGTATGTATAGAGCATAGGCCACGCGAATAATAACGCCAGATCCCAACCGGCGTTGGCGCGGGTTCGTGGTCATTTGCGCGCCGTGCCGGGGATCGCAAAGGCGAGCATGAAGGTCACCAGGGTCAGCGCCGCAGAGATGACAAAGACATTCGCACCCAGGACGCCGTACAGCAGACCGCCGGCAAGCAAGCCGATAATGCTGGCTCCGGCGGCCACGCTGCTGGCAAGACCTTGCACCGCGCCCTGGATCCTGCGGTCGGCAGCTTTTGCGAGGATGGCGAGCAGTGACGGCCACATTACCCCATTGCCAAGCGCGAGCAGGGCGGTGCCGGCATAGAGTGTCGCCGCGTGGGTGGCAGTGAAGAACGGGAAGCTGGCAGCCAGCACCAGGCTGCCGCCCAGGACCAGCGTCCGGTCGGTGTAGATCTTCGCCGCGCGCTTCAGCACCGGACCCTGCACCAGCGCCATTGATGCGCCCATGACCGAGAAGAACACGCCGGTCTGGGCAAGCGACCAATGTATGCCGGTCGCTGCGTACACGGGAAAGCTGACATAGAACAGATTGAAGGCGAGGAACACCAAAAAGTGCAAGGCGAGCAACAGCCCCACCGACGGCAGGGCGAGAAGCTCGAAGGTGGACAGCTTGGGCGCGCTTGCCAACTGGATGCATGCCTTGTGGTCCTGGCCCAGCATCTTGCGCACGCTGGTTTGTTCCGGATCGGCTTGCAGCACGCAGCGGTCAGTGTCGGGAAGCCTGAAGGCGATCAGCAGGCAGGCCGCGAGCGAGATCACGCAGGCCCCAAGGACGGGCAAGGTCTCATTCGTGGACACGGCACCGAGCAGGCCGGCCAGCGCGGGCCCCAGGATGAAGCCAAGATTTGCCGACACGGCCATCTTGCCGAAATTGGCGTTGCGATTGGTGTCGTCGCTGATATCCGCCAGGTAGGCATTTGCAATCGAAACATTGCCCCCGGTGATGCCGTCCAGCGCGCGTGCGGCGAACAGCACCACCAACGGCAGCGTGAGCGCAAACGTCCCGAGTACCCGGGAATGAACTTCGGCCAGGTGCAGGACGGGCAGGTACAGCGCCGCCAGAAAAATGCCCCAGGAAACGAGCGTGCCGAGCTGGCTCAGCAGCAGCATGCGCCGCCGCCCGTAACGATCCGACCAGCGGCCCAGCACCGGCGCGCCCAGCAACTGAAAGAAGGAATAGGTTGCGCCCATGATCCCATAGACGAGCGCGTTGCCGCCCAGCCTGGTCACCAGATAGACCAGAAACGGCAACACGATGCTGAAGCCGAGCGTGCCGACGAAGTTGACTGCCAGAATCGGATAGACGGAAACATTACGGGATGGCTTGGTCCCTGGTCTCTTCTCTGGTTCCATCCGCAGGTCTTCCTCTTGGGCTGAGATGATCGATCCCGTTTGGCCATCGAGGGTCGAAGACAGAACGGATTGCAGCCAAATTCAACGCAGACGATTTGAGTTTAGTGCCCGTGTCGGGGACAGCGCAAAAGCCATTGCGGTCGGAGCGCTCCGCCATGATGACAGCCGCAACAGTCGCCATAGGGCGTGGCGCTGCCGCAGGCGCAGGTCAGTCGCCGTTCTTCCTTTGCCACCACCAGTAGCCGCCGATGATCAGGGCCACGAATACCAGCACGGCGGCTGCGATGTGGGCCTGATATTGCCTGACGAGGTCTTCGTTGTCGCCGAGGAAATAGCCCAGGGACGCAAGGACCGTGGACCACAGGCCTGCGCCCAGGCAGGTATAGAAGGCGAATTTTCTCCACGGCATGCGGGCGACACCTGCCGGCAGTGAAATCAGATGGCGGATGCCGAAAATGAGTCGTCCGCTAAAGATGGAAATGGCGCCGTGTTTGACAAAGAAGGCATCGGTTTTGTGCAGCAGATGGGGGCGGACGAAAAAGTACTTTCCCCAGTGTTCCAGGAAGGGGCGGCCCACCCACAAGGCGAAAGAGTAATTGATCGTGGACCCTACCAGGCCGCCCAGGGTGGACGAGAGAATGATGGCGAACAGATTCATCTTGCCTTCGTAAGCCAGATACCCGGCCGGGATCAGCACAATCTCCGAAGGAACGGGAAGCACGGTTGATTCCAGCGTCATCGCGATGAAGATGCCGGCGTAGCCCCAGTTGTGGACGGTGGCGAGGATCCAGGTGACGAATTCGTGGAGCATTCTGGCCAGAGATAAAGAAACAGGATTCAGGACGCAAGCTTCAAGGCGAGATCATCCTTGAGTCTTTTGTCTCGCCTCTTGCCACAATCAAACTTGCGCGCCGTCGGCCATCACGCCTGGCTTGCGCTTCTCGTCCTTGATGAAATGCTCACGCTTGACGCCCAGCATCAGCAGCAGGGGAGCGGCTACCAGCACGGAAGAGTAAATGCCGAACAGGATGCCGATGGTGAGCGCCAGGGCAAAGTTGTGCAAGGCCTCGCCGCCAAAGAACAGCATGGACAACACCATCATCTGGGTCATGATATGGGTGATGAGGGTCCGGCTCATGGTCGTGGTAATGGCGTGGTCGATGATGTCGTGGATGCTGGTCTGGCGCATCTTGCGAATGTTTTCCCGAATCCGGTCGAACACCACCACCGATTCGTTGACCGAATAGCCCAGAATCGCCAGCACACCGGCCAGCACGGTGAGGGTAAATTCCCATTGGAAAAAGGCGAACAGGCCGAGAATGATGACCACGTCGTGAATGTTGGCCAGAATCGCCGAGAGGGCGAACCGCCATTCAAAGCGCAACGCCAGATAGCCCATGATGCCGGCTGCCACGACCAGCAGCGCCAGGGCGCCGTTGTCGTAGAGTTCCTTGCCGACCTGGGGGCCGACAAAGTCCACCCGTTTCAGACTGACGCCGGGGTCGGCGGCGGTAAGGGCGGCAATGACTGTGTTGCTGGTCTGCGCTGCGGTTGCGCTCTTGCTGACCGGAAGGCGGATGAGCACATCGCGCGAGGTGCCGAAGTTTTGCACCATCACTTCCCTGAGTCCGGTGCGTTCCAGCGTTGTGCGTATCTTGTCCAATGGAGCGGGCTGGGTGTACGCGACTTCCATGACCGTACCGCCGGTGAAGTCCACCCCCAGATTCAGGCCTTTGTAGGTTAGGGCCCAAATGGCGAAGAAGAAAGTTGCGAGGGAAATCGCCGTGGTGATCTTCCCGTAGCGCATGAACGGGATAACCCGTTCTACATCGAAAATGCGGATCATCATGTAGGTCTCTTAAATGGAGAGCTTGGCAAGGCGCACCTTGCGTCCGTAGGTGAGGTTCACCATGGCGCGCGAAATGGTAACTGCGCTAAACATGGACGTCAGAATTCCCAGGCACAACACCACGGCGAAACCGCGTATCGGGCCGGACCCGAGCCAGAATAAGGCGATGCCGGCAATCAGGGTGGTGAGATTGGAGTCCAAAATGGTGCCCCACGCCCGGTCGTAGCCGGCGCTGATGGCAGCCTGGGGTGTCGCGCCGATGCGCAGCTCCTCGCGGATGCGCTCGTTGATCAGAACATTGGCGTCAATGGCCATGCCCAGGGTGAGGGCGATGCCGGCCAGCCCCGGCAGAGTCAGTGTGGCCTGGAGCATGGAAAGCAGGGCTACCAGGAGAATGCCGTTGGCGGCTAGAGCCAGGGTGGAAAACAGGCCGAACACGCGGTAATAAAACAGCATGAAGGCGGCGACCGCGGCAAACCCCCAAAGGTTGGAGTGAAAGCCTTTCCGGATATTGTCCGCGCCCATGCTGGGGCCGACGGTTCGTTCTTCCACGATCTGCATCGGCGCGGCCAGGGCGCCGGCGCGCAACAGCAGGGCGACATCGGAAGCTTCCTGGGGCGAGTCCATGCCGGTAATCTGCACTCTGCCGCCGCCGATCTCCTCTCGGATCACCGGCGCAGTGACGACCTCGGTGTGGCCTTTCTCGATCAGCAGAATGGCCATGCGCTTGCCCACGTTGGCGCGCGTCACGTCCCTGAAAATGCGCGCGCCGCTGCTGTCCAGATTGACATGCACGGCGGCCTGTCCGCTCTGGTTGTCGAAGCCGGGCGAAGCATCGGTAATGGAATCGCCGGTCAGCACCACTTCCTTTTTCACCAGAATAGGCACGCCCTCGCGGCTGTTGTAGAGGTCGTCGCCAAACGGAACCTGCCCTGCAATGGCGGCGCGCACGTCGCCTTCCTCGTCCACCATGCGGACTTCCAGAGAGGCAGTGCGGCCCAGAATGTCCTTGGCCTTGGCGGTATCCTGCACGCCGGGGAGTTGCACGACCACCCGGTCAGGCCCCTGCTGCTGGATGACAGGTTCAGCCACGCCCAGTTCATTCACCCGGTTGCGCAGGGTCTGGATGTTCTGCTTCACGGCAAAATCCTGTATCCGTTTCTGCGCTTCCGGCTTGAGTTGAAGTTCGAGCCCAAACTCGTCTGCTCCATCCCAGGGAGTCAGCACCAGATCGGGAAACGCATGGGAGATCGTTTCCTGGGCCTGGTCGCGCACGTCGCGGGTGTTGAAGCTGACCTTGACCAGTTGGCCCTCCCTGCTGACGTGGCTGTAGCGGATCTTTTCGCCGCGCAACGTGGATCGCACATCATTCTGGGTTCGAACTGCCGACTTGTCCAAAGCACCCTGCATGTCGACTTCAAGGAGAAAGTACACACCGCCGCGCAAGTCCAGACCCAGATACATCGGCAGGGCGTGCAACGCAGAAAGCCAGTGCGGAGAGGCGGACAACAGGTTCAGTGCGACCGTGTAGCCTTCACCCAGGGCATTTTGAATTACTTCACGGGCTTTGATCTGGTCGTCCGGGGTGGCAAGCCTCAGCTTGATGCTGTTGCCATCCAGGAACGCGCCGTCGTAGTGAATATTGCCGGCCTTGAGCGCGGATTCGGCTCGGTCCAGCAGGGCGGCATCCACCTTTTCCGTCGTCTTGACGGGGGAAACCTGCACCGCGGGAACCTCTCCAAAGAAATTCGGCAAGGCATAGATGAAGGCAATCAGCAGGATCAGGCCGATCAGCACGTACTTCCAGCGTGGGTAGCGGTTCATATTGGTCGAGACACGTTAAGCGTGAGGAGTCAGGAGACTAATGCGCAGCGCGGATTGCTTTCCGCTTCTCCCCCTGGCAACTATCTTCTCACAGGGTTTTGATGGTTCCTTTGGGCAGCAGTGTGCTGATGGCGGATTTTTGCACGAGGGTGATGACGCCGTCGGCAATTTCCAGCGAAACATATTGCTCCCCAACCTTGGTGACCTTGCCCACCTGGCCGCTGGCAGTGACGACTTCATCACCCTTTTGCAGACCTTCCAACATCTTCTTCTGTTCCTTGGCGCGCTTCATTTGCGGGCGAATCAGCATGAAGTAGAACAGCACGAAGATGACGATGAGCGGCAGCATGCTCATCAGTGGATTGGAGGACTGGGCCGCGTCGGGAGCGGCGTGGGCCAGGGAAATCATGGGCTATCTCCTTGCAAAGGCGCTAATTTTAACACCTGCCGGCACGCGCTTCATGAAAACGGGAAACAAAGCTGTTCATCGTACCTGTCTCGATGGCCAGCCGGACTTCTGCCATCAGATGCTGGTAGTAGTGCAGGTTATGCAGGGTGGCAAGGCGCGCGCCGAGGATTTCGCCGCAGCGCATCAGATGGTGCAGGTAGGCGCGCGTAAAGTGGCGGCAGGCGTGGCAGCCACAAGCTTCATCGACAGCGCCGGTATCGTTGCGATAGCGGGCGTTTCGGATGCGCAGGTCACCGAAACGCGTGAACAGGATGCCGTGGCGCGCATTGCGCGTCGGCAGTACGCAATCGAACATGTCGATGCCGCATCGCACCGCATGTACGATGTCTTCCGGCGTGCCTACGCCCATCAGGTAGCGCGGCTTGTCCTCGGGCAGCCCGGGTGCGCTGTGAGCAAGAATGCGGCGCATGTCGGCTTTCGGTTCGCCCACCGAGAGGCCACCGATGGCATAGCCGTCGAAGCCGATGTTGCGCAGACCGTCCAGCGAGACATCGCGCAGGTCCTCATACATGCCGCCCTGGACGATGCCGAACAGCGCGTTTGGGTTGTCGTCGTGAGCCTGCCTTGAGCGCGCAGCCCAGCGCAGGGAGAGCTGCATCGAATCGGCTGCCTGTTTGCGATCGGCGGGGTAAGGCGTGCATTCGTCGAAGATCATGACGACGTCTGCGTTCAGCACGCGTTGGATGCGCATCGATTCCTCGGGAGTGAGGAAAAGTTTGTCACCGTTGATCGGCGAGGCGAACCTTACGCCCTGCTCGCTGATTTTGCGCAACCTGTCCAGGCTGAACACCTGAAATCCGCCGGAATCGGTCAGGATCGGGCCATCCCAGCCCATGAAACGGTGCAGACCGCCGTGCGCGGCAATCACCTCGAGCCCGGGTCGCAGCCACAGGTGGAAGGTGTTGCCGAGTACGATTTGCGTGCCCACTTCTCCCAGTTCACCGGGTGTCATGGCCTTCACCGTGCCGTAAGTGCCGACCGGCATGAAGACGGGGGTTTGCACCGTGCCGTGGGCTAGGCTCAAGGCGCCGCGGCGGCAGGCGCCGTCGGTAGCAATCAATTCAAACTGCATGCCGCTTTCCCGCCTGCTGTCCCTCAATCAACATGGCATCGCCATAGCTGAAGAAACGGTAGTTGTTGGCAATCGCGTGTTGATAGGCCCGACGAATATTCTCGGGCCCGCCGAAAGCCGAAACGAGCATCAGCAAAGTGGATCTGGGCAGATGAAAATTGGTAAGCAGGCGATCCACCATCTGAAATTGGTAGCCTGGCGTGATGAACAAATCCGTTTCGCCTTCCCCCGCTTCAAGCACGCCTGATTTGGCGGCAGACTCCACCGCGCGCAAGGAAGTGGTGCCCACGGCCATCACCCGATTGCCCCGCGCTCTTGCCTTGCCAATGGCGTCAACAGTGCGGCTGGGGATGCTGTAGCATTCGCTGTGCATGCGGTGTTCGGCGACATTTTCAACCCTTACCGGCTGAAATGTGCCGGCCCCCACATGCAGAGTCACATGGGCGCGAATGACGCCCATCGCATCCAGCCGGGCAAGCATCGCGTGATCAAAATGCAGGCCGGCGGTGGGGGCGGCAACCGCTCCCGGCTCGCGGGCGTATACCGTCTGATAGCGGGTTTCATCCAACTGCCCCACTGCGCGCGCAATATAGGGTGGCAGCGGCAGGGTGCCCGCGCGCTCGAGCAGCGCCAGCACGCTTTCCTGACCGGCGAAACGCAAGTGATGCAGATCCTCACGCAGGGCCAGGACCTCGGCCTCGGTGCCACCCAAGGTAAGCAGCGTGCCTGGTCTTGGCTTATGACTTGCACGGATGAAAGCCAGCGCCTCATGTTCCCCCAACACCCGCTCGATCATGGCCTCTATTCTTCCGCCGCTGGACTTGTGACCCGAGAGCCTGGCCTTGAAGACGCGAGTATCGTTAAACACCAGCACCTCTCCCGGATTTAACAATTGCGGCAGGTCGCGGAATTGCCGGTCCTGCAGATAGCCGGAGAGCGGATCCAGGTGCAGCAGGCGGCTTTCATTGCGGTTGGCAGGCGGAAACTGGGCGATCAGTGCCGCAGGCAGGTCGTAGTCGAAATCAGATAACCGCATGGGACAAAAAAAGCACACATTATAGGCGCTTCGCCGCACGGTAAATTTGTTCTCCCCGCGTGATCATAGAGATTGTGGGCGAGTCGAGTTTTTGGTCATGCGGAGGTAGTCGAAGACCAGTCGAGTGTTACGGTGCAACTGGCGCATTTTTTCTGCGATGCT
>JBAWGM010000068.1:0-3748 GCA_049592895.1 Thiobacillaceae bacterium
CCGGTGTGCGCGCCGCGGAATGCGTAGATCGACTGGTCGTCGTCGCCCACCGCGAACAACACGCTGTCCGGCCCGGCAAACAACTTCAGCCATCTGTATTGCAGCTTGTTGGTATCCTGAAACTCATCAATCAGGATATGCCGGAATCGGCTTTGATAATGGTTGCGCAGCAGTTCATTGCGAATCATCAGTTCGTAGGAGCGCAACAGCAGCTCGGCAAAATCCACCACCCCTTCGCGCTGGCACTGCTCGTCATAGGCGGCGTAAAACTCATTCAGGCGCTGGGAAAACCCGTCATAGGCCTCGGTATCCTGCGCCCGCAGCCCCGCCTCCTTGGCCGCGTTGATCCACCACTGCACTTTCTTCGGCTCGAATTTTTCCGTGTCCACGTTCAGGCCCTTCAGCAGTCGCTTGATCGCCGATTGCTGGTCCTGCGAATCGAGAATCTGGAAAGTCTGCGGCAGCCCGGCGTCGCGATAGTGGGTGCGCAGCAGCCGGTTGGCCAGGCCGTGGAAAGTGCCCACCCACATGCCGCGCGTATTGATAGTCATCATGGCGGAAAGGCGCGTCAGCATCTCCTTCGCTGCCTTGTTGGTGAAGGTCACTGCCAGCACCCCCAGCGGGCTCACCTGCCCGGTCTGGATCAGCCAGGCAATCCGCGTCGTCAGCACCCGTGTCTTGCCCGAACCCGCCCCCGCCAGAATCAGCGCAGACTCATGCGGCAAGGTCACCGCCGCCTTCTGCTCGGGGTTCAAGCGGTCCAACAGCGCATCGGTCATCGGGATAAAATACGGCTCAACAGCAAACCGCAATTATACGACCCGCCCTATTTCCCTCTCCCCTTGGCAAGGGGAGAGGGTCAAGGTGAGGGGTTGAGCCTTTAAGGAACCCAAGCATGAAAATCAGAATTCTCTACTTCGGCCGCCTGGTGGAAGTGGCCGGAGTCGGCAACGAAAACCTCGAGTTGGCCCCTGCCATCAACACCACGGAAAAACTCCTCAAGCTGCTCTCCCTGCGTGGCAACAACTGGAAGCTGGCTGTGCACGACAATCCCAAACTGCGCATCACCGTCAACAAGCAGATTCTGGAAGGCAGCGCAGAATTGAAGGAGGGCGATGAGGTGGGGCTGGTGGCGTTTTAAGTCTGCGGTCAATCCACAACTTCCCGCCAGCTACCCGATGATGTTATTTCTTACGAGTTTATCGATCTGGGTTTTTTTCAAACATATTGACCTCGATAATGTTGGGCAAAAGCTGCGGGGAAAGCTGCGGAAACCGCGATTACCAAGAGGCCGGGGGCGCTCCCGGCCTTTTTCAGCCACCCACTCTATAATCAACCCGGTCGGCTCTGTAATTCCGCGCATGCGAACCGCACGTAAAGCCGCGGATCTGGGCGGAATCGATATGCTGCCCACCCACGCTGAATAGCCCGGGCCTTCGCGCCTCCACAACCCGATTGGCATCGCAGGATCGCCTGCCTGGCAGGACATGATCACGAACCCTGTGCACGATTACCATGAGCGTTCCAAGCACCAGCTGGACCGCTACGCCCCCGGACCCGGCGGGCTGGACTGGGCCACGCAGCCCGATCCCTTCCGCCGCTTTGCTGGCGCGCTGCAGCTTGACTTGCCGCTCCTGGCGGGCGAGCTGCCGGCCTGCTGGGACGATCTGTTCCGCGCTGACGGGCTGCCTACCCAGGCCTTTAATCTGGATACGCTGGCCCATCTGCTGCAACTGACGTTGGGGCTGGCGGCCTGGAAATCCTACGGCAGCCTGCGCTGGGCGTTGCGCTGCAACCCGTCCAGCGGCAATCTGCACCCCACCGAGGGCTATCTGATCAGCCCCGCTCTGCCTGGACTGGAGGCCGGCGTGTATCACTATCAGTCCAGGGATCATCAACTTGAGCAGCGCGCCGCCGCTCCACTCGTCTGGTCGGGCGGGGTCTTGCTGGCGTTGACGAGCATCCACTGGCGCGAGGCCTGGAAGTACGGTATGCGCGCCTTCCGTTACTGTCAGCATGATTGCGGCCATGCCCTGGCCGCCTTGTCTTACGCCGGGGCCGCCCTGGGCTGGCCGGTTCGCCTGCTCACAGAATGGGGTAATGCTCAGATCGCCGCGCTCACTGGCGTGGATCGTGACGCCGATTTTCACGGCGCGGAAAGCGAAGCGCCGGATGCCATCATCTGGGTGGGGCCGGGCGAACCGCCCGGCGCACAAGCCGTGCTCGACATGCTGGCGGGCGCAGTCTGGGCCGGCCGGGCCAATGCTCTCAGCCAGGATCACCGCGACTGGCCTGACATCCCCAAGGTAGCGGCCGCTACCCTCAAGCCGGCCGGCACGCGCTTGCCGGCCTGCACCTTGTTGCCCTTGCCGGCGCTGGCGCCGGTATCGCATGAGCCGGTTTCGCGTCTGATCCGTCGCCGCCGTTCCGCCCAGGCCTTCGACGGGATCAGCAGTCTTAGTGCTGATGCCTTCTACGGCATGCTCGACGCCCTGCTGCCGCGCGCGAACCAACCACCCTGGGCGATGCTGGATGCGACGCCCCAGGTGCATCCGGTGCTGTTCGTGCACCGGGTGGACAGCCTCGAATCTGGCATCTACTGCCTGACGCGGGACCCGGCACAACTGGCTGCCTTGCGCACCGAGATGCGCGAAGACTGGCTATGGGCGCCTGTTCCAGGCTGCCCGCAACACCTGCCCCTGTACTTGCTCGCGCCGCTCGATGTGCGGCAATTCGCCGCCACGGCATCCTGCCACCAGGACATCGCCGCCGATTCGGCCTTCTCCCTGGCCATGCTGGCGCGTTTTGACGACATCACGCCGGATCAGCCCTGGCTGTACCGGCAGCGTTTCTGGGAGACGGGCATTCTGGGCCAGGTGCTTTATCTGGAGGCGGAGGCCGCCGGCGTGCAAGGCACCGGCATAGGGTGTTATTTCGACGACGCCGTGCACAAAGCCCTGGGGCTCAAGACCACGCGTTTTCAGGACCTCTACCACTTCACCGTGGGCACGCCGCTGGCGGACGCACGGCTCGTCAGCGAACCGCCGTACGCGCACCTGGCGGGCAGGCCATCGGTGGGTGTCGCTGAGTGAGTTTCAGCCCGCGCCGGGCACTGCCGGCACCGGCAGCTTGCACACAAAAAAGCCGGCATCTGCCGGCTTTCCCCATGCGCCCTAGCGTTTGGTCGTTGGGGGCTTGGTTGTCTTTTGTGGCGTGACGAAGCCTGAAGGCGGAACGACTGGCTGTTTCGCCTTCTTGGGTTTCTTCGCTTCCTTATTTCCGCGTAGTTGGCCTTTTGCCATGGTGTTTCTCCTCGCTGCCCCGGTGTCCTGAGACGGAACCCCGGTTGCCGCCTAAAATTCTGTTACACATTAATCCCGATAGCCGGACCGACCCGAGATACGATCGGATCAAGCATGCTCCGATCATAGGCTGTAATGCGAAAAATCGCAGTCTTTTTTCAGCCAGGGCAGTTTATTGGGCCCGTCGAATATGGTTCCGTTGACACAAACCAGGACGACTGCGATCACGTCCATGGCCTTGCCATCCAAAAAAATGTCACGAAGTCGAATACCGTGCGCAGACCACTAGCCCTACCTGAGCGTGAACAGTCACGCGGGGAAGAAATCGCCAACAGCATCAGCCACGGCCTGGGTTTGCTCGCAGCGCTCGTGGCAAGTCCGTTTCTTGTCATGCGAGCGGTTCAGCACGGGGACTTGAGATTCACGGTCGGCGTGAGCATATTCGC
>JBAWGM010000069.1:0-10506 GCA_049592895.1 Thiobacillaceae bacterium
CACCTGTCCCAGCCGGCCGCCCAGCACCACGCCCAGCACGCCGTAGAACAGCAGGTCGTCCAGACCCTCTTCCTTTATCCCCAGTTCGGGTCGGGCGGCCAGGCGCCGCTTGCCCAGCCACCACAGTTGCAGAAAGGCGACCAGGTACATGAGCCCGTACCAGTGCACGGAGAGCGGGCCAAGGTGGACGGCGACAGGATCGAATTGCGGGTAGACAAGCATGGCGGGCGTGAGGGGTGAGGCGTCAGGGGTTAAAATGAGCCATTAATTATAGCTTTGCTGGATGACCGAGATGCCCACTTATCGTTCCCGCACCACCACCCACGGCCGCAACATGGCTGGCGCGCGCGCGCTGTGGCGCGCCACCGGCATGAAGGACGGCGACTTCGACAAGCCCATCGTCGCGATTGCCAATTCCTTCACCCAGTTCGTGCCCGGTCATGTTCATCTGAAAGACCTCGGCCAGTTGGTGGCGCGCGAGATTGAAGCGGCCGGAGGAGTGGCCAAGGAGTTCGACACCATCGCGGTGGACGACGGCATCGCCATGGGCCACGGCGGCATGCTCTATTCGCTGCCCAGCCGCGACCTGATCGCGGACAGCGTCGAATACATGGTCAACGCGCACTGCGCCGACGCGCTGGTGTGCATTTCCAACTGCGACAAGATCACGCCGGGCATGCTGATGGCCGCGCTGCGCCTCAATGTTCCGACGGTGTTTGTCTCGGGCGGGCCGATGGAATCGGGCAAGGTCAATATCCACGGCAAGCTGATGAAGCTGGATCTGGTCGACGCCATGGTGAGCGCGGCGGATCCCAAAAACAGCGACGCGGAGGTGATGGAGATGGAACGCTCCGCGTGCCCCACCTGCGGTTCCTGCTCGGGCATGTTTACCGCCAACTCCATGAACTGTCTGACCGAGGCCTTGGGGCTTTCCCTGCCCGGCAACGGCTCGGTGCTGGCCACGCACGCGGAACGGAAAAATCTCTTCCTGGCCGCCGGCCGGCTGATTGTGCAACTGGCCAAGCGTTACTACGAACAGGACGACGTCTCGGTGCTGCCGCGCTCGATCGCCACGTTTGATGCATTCGAGAATGCCATCGCACTCGACATTGCCATGGGTGGCTCGACCAATACCGTGTTGCATCTGCTGGCGGCGGCGCACGAGGCCGGCGTCAACTTTACGATGAAGGACATCGACCGCATGTCGCGCAAGGTGCCCAACCTGTCCAAGGTGGCGCCCGCCACCCAGTTGTTTCACATGGAAGACGTGCACCGCGCCGGCGGCGTGATGGCGCTGCTTGGCGAACTGGACCGCGGCGGCCTGCTGCACCGCGACCTGCCCACCATCTTGTGCAAGTCCATGGGCGAGCAGATTGATGAGTTCGACATCCGCCGCACGAAGCGCGAGGACGTGAAGCATTATTACCGGGCCGGGCCCGGCAATGTGCCGACCCAGGTCGCATTTTCACAGGACAAGCGCTGGAAGACGCTGGATGATGACCGTGCCGCAGGCTGCATCCGCGACATCGACCATGCCTATTCCAAAGAAGGCGGCCTCGCCGTGCTTTACGGCAATCTGGCCGAACACGGCTGCATCGTGAAGACCGCCGGCGTGGATGAATCGATCTGGAAATTCTCCGGTCCCGCACGCATCTTCGAATCGCAGGAGGGCGCGGTAGAGGCCATCCTCGTCGATCAGGTGAAGGAAGGCGACGTGGTCGTGATCCGCTATGAGGGCCCGCGCGGCGGCCCCGGCATGCAGGAAATGCTCTACCCGACTTCCTATATCAAATCCAGGGGTCTGGGCAAAGTCTGTGCGCTGATCACCGACGGACGTTTCTCCGGCGGAACTTCGGGGCTGTCCATTGGCCATGTTTCACCTGAAGCGGCAGAGGGCGGCGTGATCGGCCTGGTGCACGAGGGCGACCGGATCGAAATCGACATACCCAGTCGCAGCATTAATCTGGCAGTGGACGAGGCGGAATTGCAGCGCCGCCGTGCGGAGATGGAGGCCAGGGGTAGGGACGCGTGGACGCCGGTGAAGCGCGATCGCCCGGTGTCTGAGGCGCTGCGGGCCTATGCGGCGATGACGACCAGCGCGGCGTTCGGGGCGGTACGGGATGTGACCCAAGTGGAACGGCAAGGCTGAACCAAGAGGAAAACGCATGAAAGCGGTGCTGATGGCCAACCCCAAAGGGGGCAGCGGCAAGACTACGCTGTCGACCAATCTGGCCGGCATGCTTGCCTCAGCGGGAGAGACGGTGCGGCTGCTCGATCTGGACCGGCAGCGATCCGCCTCCCAGTGGCTGGAGCGTCGTGACGCTCATCTGCCGGCGATAGCCAGGGTGGAAAGCAACGAGCCCGACGGCAAGGGCTGGCTGATCATCGATTCGCCGGCCGCGCTGCACGGCAAGAATCTGGAATACGCGCTCAAGCTGGTGCACAAGGTGCTGGTGCCCATCGGCGCATCGCTGTTCGACATCCAGGCGAGCCGGGATTTCCTGCAGGTGCTGGCGGACGAAAAAGCGGTGCGCAAGGGTCGGATCGATGTAGCCGTGGTGGGCATGCGCATGGCGCCGCGCACCCGCGCAGCGGTGACCCTGGAGCAGTTTCTGGCTGGCCTGGATCTGCCCGTGCTGGCGCACCTGCGCGAGGCCCAGAACTACGTCAATGCGGCCTTTGAAGGCAAGACCATTTTTGATCTGCCCCCTCATCTGGTCGAGCGCGACCAGGAGGACTGGGTGGAAATCAGCCGCTGGCTGCACAAATAGGCTGCTATGCCCAACCGGCTCGCGCAGGAATCCTCGCCCTATCTGCTTCAGCACGCCAACAATCCGGTGGACTGGTATCCATGGGGACCGGCTGCACTGGAAAAAGCACGCGCCGAAGACAAACCCATCCTGCTGTCGATCGGTTATTCCACCTGTCACTGGTGTCACGTGATGGCGCGTGAATGCTTTGAGGATGCGGAAGTGGCGGAGGTGATGAACCGCCTGTTCGTCAGCATCAAGGTTGACCGCGAGGAACGGCCGGACCTCGACCAGATCTATCAGACTGCGCACCAGATCTTCGCCCAGCGCGGCGGGGGCTGGCCGCTTACAATGTTTCTCACTCCCGATCAACTGCCGTTCTATGCCGGCACCTATTTTCCCAAGCATGCGCGCCATAACCTGCCAGGCTTCGTCCAGTTGATGCAGCAGGTGGAGCGGGCCTACCGGGAACGGCGTCAGGACATCGAAGCGCAGAATCAGCAGTTGCTCTCCGCGCTCGCTCAAAATGAGCCGGCAGCCTCAGGCGATGCGCAGTTCGATTCCAAGCCCCTGGACGCAGCACGCGCGCAACTGGCCCAGTCGTTTGATCCGCGCTGGGGCGGCTTTTCCAAGGCGCCAAAATTTCCCCGTCCGGCAGAACTGGAGTTCCTGTTGCGCCAGACTTCAGACGAGAAGGCCCGGGGCATGGCGTTGTTTACCCTCGAGCGCATGCTGCGCGGCGGGCTCATCGACCAACTGGGCGGCGGCTTTTACCGCTATTCGGTGGACGAGCGCTGGGCGATTCCGCACTTCGAAAAAATGCTTTACGACAATGGCCCTCTGCTGGGCTTGATGGCGGATGCCTGGGCATTGACCGGCGATGCAATCTATTCCGAGGCTGCGCAGCGAACCGTAGACTGGCTGGGACGCGAAATGACGGCACCGGGTGGTGCATTTTATTCGGCCCAGGATGCGGACTCCGAGCACGTGGAAGGCAAGTTCTACGTCTGGACGCCGGACGAAGTGCGCGCGTTGCTCGGCGCGGAGCAGTGGGCGGTGGCGGCCCCGGCCTGGGGACTGGATCAGCCGGCCAATTTCGAAGCGGAGCATTGGCATTTGCAGCAACCTCATGCAATGGCGGTCTTGGCGCAACAATTGAATCGACCGCCGCCCGTGTTGGAGGCCAAACTGGAATCAGCCCGACGCACGCTGTTCGCGGCGCGCGACAAGCGCGTTCATCCGGGACGGGATGACAAGATTCTCACCAGTTGGAATGGGCTGATGATCACCGGGCTGGCCCATGCCGGCCGCGTAATGGGTCGGCAGAACTGGGTGCGGCAGGCGCAGGCGGCGGCCGATCAGCTTCGCGTCCGTGTCTGGGTGGAGGGGCGGCTGTTTGCCAGCCTGGCGGATTCCGGCCCCAGGTTGAAGGGATATCTCGATGACTATGCCTTCATGCTGGAAGCCTTGCTGGAATTGCTGCAGGCGGACTTCCGCTTCACTGACCTGAGCTGGGCGCGGGAGATTGCCGACGCGCTGCTGGAGAATTTTGAGGATGTCAGAGCTGGAGGATTCTTCTTTACCGCCCACGATCACGAAGCGCTGATCCACCGCAGCAAACCCGGTTACGACAACGCCATGCCGTCCGGCAATGCGGTGGCCGCCTGGGCGTTGAACCGGCTCGGCGTGTTGTTGGACGAGCCCCGCTATGCCCGGGCCGCAGAGCGGACCCTGGCGCTTTTCTGGCCCGGAGTACAACAGATGCCCATGGGCTTTACACGCATGCTGGCGGTGCTGGCAGAACACCTGAAGCCGCCGACGCTGGTCGTGGTCAGAGGCCAGCTGACGGATTTCGCCGACTGGCGTTTGGCCCTTGGCCGGACGCCCGAGGTGATGGGTTTGATCCTGCTCAATGGGCTGGATGCGTTGCCAGATACACTGAACAAGCCAGAGGGCAGGGAGGCGCGGGCGTGGGTCTGCCAGGGACGACGCTGTCTTGCCCCGATCGCCAGCCCGCTTGAGCTTACGCAGAGCTTACAAACTTTGTCGCAGTGAGTTCATTGGCACCATTATTTGCCCCGGATTGGTATGCATATACCAGGCCACGGCCTTGTTTCCCGGGCCAATTTTCGTAACATAGATATCGACGCGGATTGCCGCTTAATCAAACGAAACGGAGAACTTGATGAAAACCCTAATTGCAGCCGCCACCACGGTCATGCTGATGGCGCTGTCTGGCGCAGCTTCTGCGGACCTGGCGCTGGCGCAGAAGAATGCCTGCATGTCCTGCCATGGCGTGGACAAAAAGATCGTCGGCCCGGCCTTCAAGGAAATCGCGGCCAAATACAGGGGAGACACAGGCGCAGAAGCCAGACTGTTTGCCAAGGTGAAGTCTGGCGGCAAAGGCGTTTGGGGTCCGGTCCCCATGCCGCCCAATCCGCAGGTGAGGGATGAAGACCTGCACAAGATCCTGGCGTGGGTTCTGAGCCAATAAATCATTTTCGCGTCGAACGCCAAGCCGGCCAAGTGCCGGCTTTGTTTTGCCTTCGGAGGCGGCAACCCCGCGTGGTGTAAAATTTGCCCATTCGCAGATTTTCTTTGGAGACGCTCCGTGAAGTGGTCCGCCCTTGCTGTTGCGCTGGTTGCCGCCCTGTCCTTTTCCGCCTGCGGCAGAAAGCCGGATGCGGCATTGGGCGGCGCGCAGATCGTCAAGATCGGCCAGGCTTCCCCACTGACCGGTCCCCAGGCCCATCTGGGTAAGGACAATGACAATGGTGCGCGACTTGCAATAGACGAGATCAACGCCGCCCATCCCACCCTCGCCGGCAAGCCCGTGATGTTCGAGTTGATGAGTGAAGACGATGCCGCTGACCCCAAGACCGCAACGACAGTCGCGCAGCGGCTGGTGGATGAAGGTGTGGTCGGCGTGATTGGCCATCTCAATTCCGGCGCGACCATCCCGGCTTCCAAGGTCTATTCGGACGCGGGCATCCCGCAGATTTCGCCTTCCGCGACGGCGGTCAAGTACACCACCCAGGGGTTCAAGACGGCCTTCCGGGTGATGACCAACGACGCGCAACAGGGCAAGGTGCTGGGCGCCTTTGCTGCGAAGCTGGGCAAGAAGATCGCCATTATCGACGACCGCACCGCCTATGGACAGGGGCTGGCGGATGAAGTGGAAAAGGCGGCCAAGGCGGCCGGCGAAGATGTAGTGGCGCGGGAATACACCACGGACAGGGCCAGCGACTTCATGGCGATACTCACCAGCATCAAGTCCAAGAGTCCGGATGTGGTGTTCTTCGGCGGCATGGACCCGCAGGCCGCGCCCCTGGTGAAGCAGATGCGCCAGCTCGGGATGAATGCGCAGTTCCTCGGCGCGGATGGCTCCGAGACCCCCAAGTTCATCGAGTTGGCGGGGCCGGACGCGGAGGGGAGCATCGCTTCCATGCCTGGGCTGCCCCTGGAGAGCATGCCCGGCGGTGAAACCTTCAAGCAGAAGTTCGAAGCCAAGTATGGCCAGATACAGAACTATGCCCCCTACGCTTACGACGCTGCCCGCGTGATGGTGGACGCAATGAAGCGCGCCAATTCGGCAGAGCCGGCCAAGTTTCTGGCAGAACTGCCGCGAACGGATTTTCAGGGCGTGACCGGTCACATCCGCTTTGATGACCATGGTGACCTTGCGGGCGGCTCCATCACTTTGTATCAGGTCAAGAACGGCAAGTGGAACGTGCTGGAGACGGTAAAGAGCGCCGAATAGGCGGAACGCCGCAAACGCAGTGGATATCTTCATCCAGCAACTCATCAACGGTTTGGTGCTGGGCAGCATCTATGCGTTAGTGGCGTTGGGCTACACCATGGTCTACGGCATACTGGAGTTGATCAACTTTGCCCACGGCGAAGTGACCATGATGGGTGCCATGATCGCCGTGGCGGTCATGGGCATGCTGCTGGGAGTTGCGCCGGGAATGCCCGGCGTGTGGGTGGCGCTGCTGGGACTGTTGGCGGCCATTCCGGCCTGCATGATCCTGGGTTACACGATCGAGCGGGCGGCGTACCGGCCGTTACGCAATGCGCCGCGGCTGGCTCCCCTGATCACCGCGATCGGCATTTCCATCCTGTTGCAGAACATCGCGATGATGATCTGGGGCAAGCAGTACCTGCCCTTCCCTCGCATTCTGCCCGAAGCCCGGCATAACATTCTTGGGGCGAGCATTACTGATGTGCAGATTGCGATTCTGGGTTTGACCCTCATCGTCATGGCCGGACTGGTCTGGCTGGTGAACCGAACGTCGCTGGGGCGCGCCATGCGCGCGGTGGCCCAATCCAAGTCAGCGGCGCAGTTGATGGGCGTGGATGTGAACAAGGTGATCTCGTCTACCTTCCTGATCGGGTCGGGCCTGGGGGCCATCGCAGGGGTGATGGTAAGTGCCAACTATGGCCAAGCCCACTATTATATGGGCTTTCTGCTGGGGCTAAAGGCCTTCTCCGCCGCAGTGTTGGGGGGCATAGGGAACATCGCCGGCGCCATGTTGGGCGGGCTTCTGCTGGGGGTAATCGAATCCCTGGGCGCAGGTTACATCGGCGACCTGACCGGTGGGTTCCTCGGCAGCCAGTATCAGGACGTGTTTGCCTTCGCGGTTCTGATCCTCGTGCTGGTCTTCCGGCCCTCCGGCCTGTTGGGCGAGAAGGGAGTGGAGCGCGCATGAACGTACTTCATCCCCGCCCCTGGCTCGGCGTTACACTGCTGATCGTCGGTCTGTTCGCGTTGCCCTTCATTGCGGATGCGAGCCTGGGCCGTTCCTGGGTTCGAGTATTGGATTTTGCCCTGCTCTATGTGATGTTGGCCCTTGGGCTGAATATCGTGGTGGGATATGCAGGCCTGCTGGACTTGGGCTACATCGCGTTCTATGCGGTAGGGGCCTACACCTGGGCGCTGCTGGCTTCGCCCCAGTTTGGCCTGCATCTTCCCTTCTGGGCCATCCTGCCCATCGGCGCAGGTGTCGCAGCCTTGTTTGGCATAATGGTGGGCACCCCCACGCTGCGACTGCGCGGGGACTATCTGGCCATTGTGACCCTGGGCTTTGGCGAGATTATCCGGATCTTCCTGAACAACCTGAACGAGCCCTTCAACGTTACCAACGGACCACAAGGCATTACCCTGATCGACCCGATCAGTCTGGGCGGTTTTTCCCTGGGGCGGAGTCATACGCTGTTTGGCGTGGAACTGTCCGGGCCGCATTTCTATTATTACGTCTTCCTGCTATTTACCTGCGGCGTGATTTTCATTTCGCTGCGTCTGGAGAATTCCAGAGTCGGGCGCGCCTGGGTCGCCATTCGCGAAGATGAAATCGCTGCCGCCGCCATGGGCATCAACACCCGCAATATCAAGTTGCTGGCCTTTGCCATGGGCGCGACCTTTGCCGGATTGGCAGGCGGATTGTTTGCAAGCTTTCAGGGTTTCGTCAGTCCCGAATCTTTCAATCTGTTGGAGTCCATCATGATCCTGTGCATGGTCGTGCTGGGCGGCATGGGCCATATCCCCGGCGTCATTCTGGGTGCGGTGCTACTGACGGTTCTCCCCGAGGCCCTGCGCTATGTGGGTGACCTGCAGCGCGCCACCCTGGGGCGGGTGATTTTCGATCCAGCGGATCTGCGCATGCTCCTGTTCGGCCTGGCCCTGGTGCTGATGATGCTGTTTAGGCCGGCCGGACTAATGCCGTCGACCCGGCGGAAACTTGAGTTCTCCGAACCCGGGCCTGCCTGATGGCGCTGCTCGAAGTCAGCAAAATTTCCAAGGGTTTTGGCGGGCTGAAGGCGCTATCCGAAGTCAGCTTCAACGTCAGCCGCGGAGAAGTCTTCGGAGTCATCGGCCCCAACGGGGCGGGGAAGACTACGTTGTTTAATGCCTTGACCGGGCTCTATGCGCCGGATAGCGGGGAATTCAGGCTTGACGGCGCGTCCCTGTTTCGCCGCAAGCCGCACGAGATACTCAAGGCCGGGCTGGCCCGCACTTTTCAGAACATCCGTTTGTTCCACGACATGTCGGCGCTGGAAAATGTCATGGTGGGGCGGCATGCTCGCACCCGTTCCGGGGTTTTGGGAGCGGTCCTGCGCAATGCCAGGACCCGGGCGGAGGAGGCCGACACCCGGGAGCGGGCCCGGGCGCTGCTGGGCCGCGTGGGACTCGAGCGTCATGCCCAGGTGCTCGCCCGACACCTTGCCTACGGCGACCAGCGCCGGCTGGAAATTGCCCGGGCGCTGGCGACCGAGCCCAAGCTGCTGGCCTTGGACGAACCGGCTGCGGGCATGAACTCGGCGGAAAAGCAGAGCCTGCAGGAATTGCTGCTCAGCCTGAGGCAGGATGGCCTTAGCCTGATGTTGATCGAGCACGACGTCAAGCTGGTGATGAGTGCTTGCGACCGGCTGATGGTGTTGGATTATGGCGAGAAGATCGCCGAGGGCCGGCCGGCAGAAGTCCGCGCCAATCCCAAGGTAATCGCTGCTTACCTTGGCGCCGAGGCGACCTGATGGGTGCACTGCTGGAAGTCGAGGGGCTGATGGTTTCCTATGACAGCATCAAGGCGGTCAAGGGAATCGATCTCACTGTCGGCGAAGGGGAGACTGTCTGTCTGATTGGCGCAAACGGGGCAGGTAAGACCACTACGCTCAAGGCCATTGCCGGCCTGCTGCCGATTTCCGGAGGCAGCGTGCATTTTGCCGGCCTGCCACTGACCCGAAAGCCAGCATTTGAGATTGCCCGCCTCGGGCTAAATCTGGTTCCCGAGGGCAGAGGCGTGTTTCCACGTATGACGGTGATGGAAAACTTGTTGATGGGCGCATATGGCCGCACCGATGGGCAGGCAGTCAAACGCGATCTCAACAAGGTCTGTGAGCTTCTACCCCGCTTGGCGGAGCGCCGCGAACAGAAGGCCGGCCTGCTGTCGGGCGGCGAGCAGCAAATGCTGGCCCTCGCACGGGCCATGCTTTCGCGGCCGCGACTGCTGATGCTGGACGAGCCCAGCATGGGGCTGGCTCCCATGCTGGTGCAAACCGTATTTGGCATCATCCGCGAAATTGCGGCTTCCGGCGTGACCCTTCTTCTGGTCGAGCAGAATGCCCACATTGCCCTGAAGACGGCCCCGCGGGGATACGTAATGGATAGCGGACAGATCATGCTTGCCGCCACCGCCGCAACCCTGGCGGCAGATCCGGCCGTCAAGGCTGCGTATCTGGGCGAGTTGTAACGTCGTTTGAACTATAGACGGACTCTGATCTCCAACTGGCTGCTTTTGCGCACGTTGTGCGTTTGCAACATTGTTGCGCTAGTGCAAAGAATTCTTCGTTTATGCGCATTTCATGCATTGACGATGAGTATATGAATATCCTAATATAACTACACGCTACACCTTACTCGATTTAACTTTTTCCCCCCAACCTCTTTACTCTAGGAGAGCTCAAATGAAAGTCGCTCAATTAACCGCGGCACTAGTCGCCGCTACTGTCATGGCCCCCGCTTTCGCCAACGGTACGGCTGCTGCCGCCCCGGCCACCCCGGAATCCACCGCTTCGATGCTGCTGAACCCCGCCACCATGGTCGAACCCCTCCAGAACCCCAAGGCCGCGGTCAACACCATGATCATGCTGATGGATCCCGCGACCTTGGCCGCCATGATGACCCAGGGCATGAACCCTGCCACCTATACCCAGATGGGTCAGGCCGCGCTGGATCCCCGGACCATGCAAAAGTACATGC
>JBAWGM010000070.1:0-34518 GCA_049592895.1 Thiobacillaceae bacterium
CATATCGGGTGGCGGACGCTGCAACTTCACCAACCGCAATGCGGGCCCGGAAAATTTTCTTTCGCAGAACCCGCATTTCTGTCGATCCGCCCTGGCCCGATACGGTGCGAAGGACTTCATCAAACTGGTGGACAGCTACGGCATCCGTTACCACGAAAAAACTTTGGGCCAGTTGTTCTGCGATGAAAACGCAGAGGACATCATTGGTTTGTTGAAGGGCGAGTGCGACAAAGGCAGCGTGAAATGGGCAAAGCCGTGCGCGGTGGAAAAGGTGGTGCACCTGACCGAAGGCCAATTGCCTTTCGAAGTGCTGACCAGCGAGGGAATATTCCGCTGTGGCTCGCTCGTCATTGCAAGCGGAGGCCTGGCCGCCCCAGCCCTCGGCGCAAGTCCGTTCGGCTATCGGGTCGCGGAACAATTCGGCCTGCCCATCGTTCCCCCCAGGCCGGCGCTGGTCCCTCTGTCCCTGGCGCCTGAGGATCTTCATACCTTCAAACCTTTAGCGGGGGTTTGTTTCGACACCCTCTCCTGCTGCAAAGGCCAGCCCGCCAGTTTCCGCGAACAGGCCCTCCTCACCCACCGGGGCCTGTCCGGGCCAGCGATCTTACAAATCTCCAGCTATTGGCAAATGCAGGAATATGGCGGGAACCGGAAGCAACCGATCAGTTTGAATCTGCTGCCCGACGACGATGCCGCTACCTGGTTGGCGCAACACCGGCACTCACCAATGCTATTGGCGAATCTGCTGGCGGAAAGACTGCCGCGCCGCTTGGCCCATGAATGGTGCGCCATGCAGGGCTGCAACCGGCCCCTGGCGGAGCTTTCAAACAAGGCTCTTGACCTGGTCGGCAGCCAGCTAAACAACTGGGAAATGATGCCCTCAGGCACCTTGGGGTACACCAAGGCGGAAGTCACTTTGGGAGGCGTCGATACGTGCGGCCTTTCCTCCAAAACGATGGAAACAACCAGCGTGCCCGGCCTCTACTTCATCGGCGAGGTGGTCGATGTGACCGGGTGGCTGGGTGGCTACAACTTCCAATGGGCGTGGTCATCCGGCTGGGTAGCGGGCCAATATGCGTGAGTTGTCTGCGCTTCGATTGAAGAGGAACCCAATCTCCCTCTTCCTGGTTGAGGGAAAGACGGCAGCGCTGCAAGTGAAAGTGTGCCCCACCCTCTAACGTCCTCTCCGTGATAACTCAACCAGCGTCTTCCACATCGCCACCACCGTATCCGGGTTTAGCGACAAGGACGAAATTCCCTGTTCCACCAGCCACTCCGCCAGATCCGGGTGATCGGACGGCCCCTGCCCGCAGATGCCAATGTACTGGCCACGTTGCTTGCCTATTTCAATCACCTGGGCCAGGAGCTTCTTCACCGCTGGATTGCGCTCGTCAAAACTGCCCGCCACCAGGGCCGAATCCCGGTCCACCCCCAGGGTCAATTGGGTCAGATCGTTGGAGCCGATGGAGAAGCCGTCGTAATGCTCAAGAAACTCCTCCGCCAGCAAGACGTTGGATGGAATCTCGCACATCATGATGAGGCGCAGGCCGGCCTCACCGCGCTTCAAGCCGTTGGCTGCAAGCAGTTCCACAACGGCTTTGCCCTCCTCCAAGGTGCGGACAAAAGGCACCATGATTTCCACATTGGTGAGCCCCATTTCATTGCGCACTTTCTTCAGCGCCCGGCATTCGAGTTCGAAGGCCGGACGGAATGAGCTGGAGACATAACGGGCGGCGCCGCGAAAACCCAGCATGGGGTTTTCCTCCACCGGCTCGTACAGCTTTCCACCCAACAGGTGGGCATACTCGTTGGACTTGAAGTCCGACAGCCGGACGATGACCGGCTTGGGCCAGAACGCCGCCGCCAAGGTCGCGATGCCTTCCGCCAGTTTGTCCACATAAAAACTCACCGGATCGGCATAGCCCAAAGTCCGCTGCTCGACCGCCTGGCGTAGCTCGTCCGGAAGGTTTGGCCAGTCCAGCGCCGCCAGTGGGTGGATGCCGATATGGTTGTTGATGATGAATTCCAGCCGGGCCAGACCGACGCCGTGATTGGGCAACTGGCAAAACGCGAACGCGCGCTCCGGATTGGCAACGTTCATCATGATCTTGACCGGTGGTTCAGGGAAATTCTGCGGCCCGTCCGCCGAACTTTCAAAGCGCAGCAGCCCGGCGTAAACCTTTCCGGTATCGCCTTCCGCGCAGGAGACCGTCACCTCCTCGCCGTTCTTCAGAAGTTGGGTGGCGTCCCCGGTGCCGACCACCGCAGGTATACCCAGTTCGCGCGCTACAATAGCCGCATGGCAGGTGCGCCCGCCCCGGTTGGTGACGATGGCGGCGGAGCGCTTCATCACCGGTTCCCAGTCCGGATCAGTCATGTCCGCGACCAGCACGTCGCCGGGCTTGACCTTGTGCATGTCGGCCGGGCTGGCGACCACATACACCGGCCCCGCGCCGATCTTCTGGCCGATGGCGCGGCCGGTAATTCTGATCGGGCCGGTTTCCTTCAGCACATAGCGCTGCCCAACGCCGCTCTCGCGTGCCTTGACCGTTTCCGGCCGGGCCTGGACGATGAACAGCTCGTCCGTTTTGCCGTCCTTGGCCCATTCAATATCCATCGGGCGGCCGTAATGCCGTTCGATGGTTAGCGCCATATCAGCCAGACTTTGCACTTCGGCATCGGTCAGGGAAAAGCGCTGCCGCTCCGCCAAGGACACGTCCGCCTGAACCGTTCCGCTGCTCGCGTAGATCAGTTTCACCGCCTTGCCGCCCAGGGTCCTGCTTATGAGCGCGCGGGTCGGCTTGTGCACATAGAATTCATCAGGATTGACCGCCCCCTGCACCACCATCTCGCCCAGCCCGTAGGACGAGGTGACGAACACCACATCGCGAAAGCCCGATTCCGTATCCAGGGTAAACATGACGCCGGCGGCCGCCAGATCGGAGCGCACCATGCGCTGCACGCCGGCCGACAGCGCCACTTGCCGGTGGTCAAAACCGTGATGCACCCGATACGTGATGGCCCGGTCGTTGTAGAGCGAGGCGAATACCTTCTTGATATTCGCGACCACCGCATCCGCGCCCTGCACGTTGAGGTAGGTTTCCTGCTGGCCGGCAAAGGAAGCGTCGGGCAGATCCTCGGCCGTGGCGGAGGACCGGACCGCCACGGCCACCTCGGAGCCCAAGCCTCCATAGGCTTGGCGTATTCCCTGCTCCAGAGCAGGCGGCAGATCGACCTGCACCACCCAATTGCGGATTTCTGCCCCGGCTGCCTGCACCGCGGCGACATCGTTGATGTCCAGTTGCGCCAGCCGCTGGTTGATGCGATCTCTCAGCCCATTGAGATCCAGGGTGTCCCAGAACGCCTTAGCCGTCGTGGCGAAACCACCGGGCACTTTCACCCCCAGAACGGCGAGCGCGCCGATCATTTCGCCCAGCGAGGCATTCTTGCCGCCTACCTCAGGCACATCGGCCATCGACACCTGTTCAAGGGAAAGGATATAGTCGGGGACTGCAACCGTCATTGAATTCTCCATGACCGAATGGAATGTCTTCTTTGTGTCCGATCACACCGGCGTCACTGCCGAGGCGATGGGACGCAGCTTGCTTTCGCAGTTTAACGGGCTGCAATACAAAACTCTAACCGTGCCCTTTGTCACCAGCGCCAGACTGCCGGAGCTGCTGAGCCGGATCGCTTCGTCTGTGCCCGCGCTGGTGTTCTCCACCCTGACAGAACCGGCCCTGCGGGAAAGAATCGCCGCCAGCGGAGTGCCCCTGTTCGATTTGTTCAACGCCTTGTCCCTTCCCCTTTCTCAGACGCTCCACCAGACTCCCAAATCCATCACTGGCCTCACTCACGGTGTGAGTCCAGGCTATGAGGACCGCATGGAAGCAGTGAATTTCGCCCTGGCGCTGGACGATGGCCTGAACCCGGATCGGCTGCCCCAGGCAGAGTTGATCCTGACCGGCGTCTCGCGCGCCGGCAAGACGCCCACATCGCTCTATCTCGCGCTTCAGTATGGCAAAAGAGTGGCCAACTATCCTCTGACACCGGACGATTTGGGAGCGCATAGCTTGCCACCACGACTCATTGCCAACCTTCCCCGGCTCAGGGGCCTCACGCTGTCAGCGGATCGCCTGGCGCAATTACGCCAGGCCCGCTTGCCGGGCAGCGACTATGCCAGTTTGCACAACTGTCAGCAGGAACTGCATGCGGCGGAAAGCCTGTTCAGGCAATACGGTGTACCGCTGATTGATTCGACCCATCGATCGGTGGAAGAGATCGCGGCGCTGATTGTCCATGGACCGGGCTCATAGGGTCCGCTGCCGCACAACTTCAAACAACGCTACAGCGGCGGCGGCCGCAACATTGAGTGACTCGGCCCGACCCGGCATGGGAATTTTCGCCCGGTGACGGGCTGCATCCAGCACCGGCGTGGACAGGCCCGCCCCTTCATTGCCGACCACGATGCCGACCGGGCCGCTCAGATCAAGCTGGTAAAGGGAGGTGGATTCTTGCAGGCTCAGCGCCACCACCGGCAGGGCAGGATGGCGCAACATCCAGTCAAGCAAATCGGTCCGCTGCCGTATCGGCAGGACAAACTGGGCACCCTGCCCGCCGCGCAGGGCCTTGGGTGACCAGGGATCCGCGCAGCCTGGGGACAACACCGCCAGGCTTGCACCCCCAGCCGCCGCGCTGCGCAGCAGACTGCCCAGGTTGACAGGATCCTGTATATCTTCCAGCAATAGCACCAGCGGATTGTGGTTGGTAGAGCGCGGATCAAGCCGGGCTGCTTCGGCCAGCACCCCCACTGGCGATGCGACCGGTGACAGTTCGGCGAACAGCTTGTCGGCCAGGTCGACCCTTCTGGCATGAGGGCAGCGTCCAGCCAGGGGCGCCCGGAGCTCAGCCGGACAGGACGCGGCAAACACCAGGGTGGCGGGCCGCCCCCCGGCTTCCAGGTAGGCCTCGATCAGATGCAGTCCGTCGAGCAGCGTCAGCCCTTCTTCCCTGCGTGCGCGTGCCGAATCTGCCAGGTGTTTCAAGCGCTTGAAGAGCGCATTATCGCGCGAGGTAACGGAGGTTTCTATTTCCACGGTATTTCAAAGGAGCCCAAACAGGTTCACTATAACCTCGCTGATTCCTGACATGAAGATAGTACTGATCACCCCTTACGGCCGTGAGCACTGCAACGGCAACTGGCACACCACTGCGCGCTGGCGCGACTTTCTGCGCGGCGCCGGCCACAGCGTACGCGTGCAGTTGGAATGGGATGACAAGCCGGCAGATCTGATGATCGCGCTCCATGCCAGGCGCAGCGCCCCGGCGATTCAGGCCTTCGCCTCCCGCTACCCGTGCCGGCCGCTGATCGTGGTGCTAACCGGCACCGATCTATACCGTGACATCCATGCTGACGAAGCGGCCCGAACCGCCCTTGATCTCGCTCACCGCCTGGTGGTGCTGCAGGACAAGGGCATTGCCGAACTTAATCCATCGGCAGCGGCCAAGGCTCGGGTGATTTACCAGTCCGCTCCGGAAATTCCCCGTCCGGTGGAAAAATTGGGTGAATTCAAGGTACTGGTCATTGGCCATTTACGCGAGGAAAAGGACCCCTTCCGTCCTGCTTTGGCTTCGGCGTATCTGGCAGAACATTCCCAGGTTCAGATCACCCACCTGGGTCGGGCCCTGTCCAAGGAAATGGCAGACATGGCCTACCGCGCCGAACGGCAGTTGTCGCGCTGGCAATGGCTGGGTGACATCAGTCATGGAAAGGTTCTGCAAAAGCTCGGCGAGGCCCACTTGCTGGTCATCAGTTCCCTCATGGAAGGCGGCGCCAATGTGATTTGTGAAGCGCTGGCGGCCAGGGTGCCGGTAATCGCATCCGACATTCCGGGCAACATCGGCATGTTGGGAGATGATTATCAGGGCTATTATCCGGTCGGCAACGAGCGCCGCCTGGCGCAGATGATTTCCATGGCCGAACACGACCCCGACTTTTACGCCGGCCTGGTGGCCCAGTGCCGGGAACGTCGCCATTTAATGAAGCCGGAACGCGAGGCCACCAGCCTGAGGCAACTGGTGAGCGAGTTCGAGATCAGCGTCTCTGGCGCTTAACCAGTCGAAATATCCGGGTCAAGCCGCTTTCAGCAGTTCGTCGATAAGCAGCGGCATTCCGGTATGGAAGCCCTGTACAAAGTCCACCCCGATCTCCCTCAGTTTCTCCAGGGTCTCCTCATTCTCTACCGACTCGGCGATGGTCTTGATGCCGAGAAAGCGGCTGGTTTCGTTCATCGAGGACACCAAGGCCACATCGACCTCATTCCGGAGCATGTCGCGGACAAACGAGCCGTCAATCTTGAGGTAATCCAACTTGAGTTTCTTCAGGTAAGAATAGGAGGAGAAGCCCACGCCGAAATCATCCAGCGAGAAGCGGCATCCATAGCGCCGCAGATGACGGATAAATTCTTCCGCATGGGCGAAGTTGTCAATCGCAGCGCTTTCAGTGATCTCGAAGATGAGTTTGTGGCCAGGGATGTCGCCCTTGTCCAGCTCCGCGACGACAAAATCAAAAAAGGCTTTGCTGCCGATCGACTGGCCCGAAATGTTGATGGCAAAGCTGCCGATGTTTTCGAACCCTTCGGCATGGCGGCGGATCCACTCGAATACCGTTTCCAGCACCCAGCGGTCAAGCTCGTTCCCGCGCTTGAGCCGCTCAACCGAAGCGACAAACTCGCCGATATTGAAGCGTTCCTCGGAACCGGCCGGCGAGCCCAGCAGGATTTCAAAATGGGCGGCAGCGCCGGACACATTGCCGATCGGCAGGATAGGTTGGCAGCGCAGCGTAAGATAATTGCCGTCAGCCAGCACACTGTTTATCTGGTTAGACCAGTAAGCCAGACCGCCTTCATGCAGGCGTGCCAGATCGTCCTCGCGATACATCACAAGCTGGTTGCGCCCAGCGTGTTTGGAGGATATGCAGGCCTCATCCGCCTCGGCGTAAAGTCCATCCGGATCCAGGCAATCCACTGACCACGCCAGGCCGATATTGACCGTCAGAGGATATTTCTCCCCCTTCCAGACGAAGTTGAACTTGTTCACCTGGGTAATCAATTGCTCGGTCTGATCCAGCGCGGCCTCATGGTTGTCGGCCTTGAGCATGAAGGCGAAAATCCGCTCGCCGCTACGGGCAAATAGTTCCGGGTCTGGCAGGCTGCTCTTAAGATATTCGGCCAGCTGCAGCAGCAGGGTGCTCCTGCCCTCATCATCCAGTTGCGTCTGATACAGCCGCAAGTCCTCAAAATCCATCACCCCGATGGCGAAGCCGAAATCGCCCGTCCCGGCGCGTAGCCAGGTATGGCGAACCCGGCGCATGAACTCCTTCTGCCAAATGACTCCGGTTACCGGGTCAAGAACCGCCTGCCGCATCAGGCTGCGATGCATGTGCTGGACCATCGAACTCAAGGAACGATCGACAAGCGGCAACTGCAAGCTGTCGGTGTGTTTGAAGGACCCGTCTGCCAGAATGGAAGCGAGCTCGCCGGGCTTGGCGTCGAACTTTTTGACACCGCGGTAATTGGCGAACACGTAGAGCACGGGATCGTCGCCTATCCAAACCAGATTAAGCGGTTCGGAAAATTTCTCCGCTGTGAACCAATCGCCCACCTGAATCCGGTCAAGCTGGCTCCTTGCCTCTTCAGACAATTCCGCCGCGCTGGCTTCGTTCGTGCTGCCGGGCTTAAGGGTCGTGTAGCTGAGTTTGGATCGGTCCTTGGCGTATAGCAAGTGTTCGGCCAGACGGTCAACCACGCGCTCCTGTCCCTCCCGGTCCGCACTGACGACGGCCAGATGCGTATCCAGATATTGCAACAAGCGATGGGCCTGCTGCCGGCTGATTTCCGCCCCGGAGTCTGCGTCCAGCCAGTCCAGCAATTGGTCGAGTGCCCCCCAGGCCTGCATTCTCTCATCGTCGTCCTCGGGTTTGCGCAGCAGCCCCCGGGTCAAGTAGTTGCGCCAGCCATTATTGAGCAGATCTAGCACCACCGTGGGAACGGGCTTGCCTTCCACGCGTTGCTCAATGCTGCGCGTGACGGAGCGCTTGGCCTGACTGGTTTTTTGCCAACCTTCGAGGGCTTCCTGCAATCGCGCAATCCGCGCGAGCCGGCCTCTCAGCAGGGGCTCCAGCACCTTTTCCAATTGGGCCCGGGCTTCGTCATAGATAGCCGGATTCGTAGCAGACTCGGCGCGGATGCGCTCGGTCCAGCGATTGATGAGCTTGAGCAGGTTCTCATCCTTGACCTGACCCTGGTCGCTGGACACCATGGAGAGTCGGTCTATTGCATTAAGCGCGCGCTGCGCCGGGTGCCGGGGCGAGTTGAAAAAGCTGGCATCCTGTATAGCCAGCTTGAGCAGCGGTTCTTCCAGCCGCTTGAGAAAGGGTCTGATCTGGGCGGCAATGGAGCGCTGCGCGTCCATGGCTGAGACCAGGGCACTGAATACCGCCACCGAACCCTGGACTTCCGCTTCCCTGCCTGCCGGAATGGCACCAGCGGCCGCCATTTCCTGTAACACCTTGGCGGCATAAGGCAGGACAGCATCGGTCATGATCTCCGGAGAACCGGGGCCGGCTGGCGCCGCGGGCACGTTGCGACGAACCAAGCCCATCAGGGCCTGCGCCATGAGGCCCATGGTGAGCTGGGGCGCACCCAGCTCCTGCTGCGAACCTGCGCCGGAACCGGGGACACGGGCATCGTGCGTGGACTTGGGCCTGACGCCCAATTCCGTCTCGGGCAATATCTCGTCGAGCTTCTGGTAAAGCGTGCCCAGGGGCTCCTGCATGGCTTCCCTCAGTGCCAGATAAGCTATCGGCCGGACCTTGCCGGCCCGGTCGACGGATTCCAGCGCCGTCATGAAGATACGGAATTGGGCGGTGGGGCCGTAGGGATTCACCCCTGCGTCCAGGGCGCAACCATAGAGTTGCTCCAACCTGGGCTCCAGCGCATTGAGTTCGCCTTGGTAGCGGTCTTCCAGTTTGCCAGCCTCGGAAGTTGCGTTGAGCCAGTCCTCAAATTCGTCCTTGTCAACGATACGCAGTTCATCGGTTTCAGCCGGTGCCTCAACTGCGAATTGACCAGATTCAAGCTTTCTGACTTCGGCAACGATGCCCTGCCGAAAAGCTGCCCCGACCCGCTGAAAATTGACCTCAAAATCACGTGCCGCCTGCAACAGCGCGGTACGCTCGGCAAGGCTATCAGCGCTCGATGAAGCCGCACTCAGCTTGTCCGCGATGGATTCGCCAAACTGCTGAACCGCAACTTCCATAGCGTCGATCAACAGCGCCCGGGCCGCCTCCCGAACACCTTCGTTGCCTCCCTCGGGATGGAGATTGGCGACAATCCGCTGGGCGCGGGCAGCGATGGCCACCTTGTGCAAGGCCCGGGTTGCATCGCGCAAGGTTTCGCGAAACGCCACTCCCACGCCATTGGGTGTAGAGCGCACGAGGGTGGCCGTCATTTCGTAGGTTCGAAGGCTGATCAACGGGGGGGGCGTAAAAGCCACCTTGACTTCCTGGCCCTCAAACCTCGCGGCATAGCTTGCATCGTCGGACGCATTGAGGCGCAGATACAAGCCGCCCGCGCAATAGTCCTGGATTTCGCACGCAAGGTCCTCGCGCTCCCCAACGGAGAGCCGTGCCTGCTGGGAAATGGCGTAGCGAATCTTCCGTCTTTGCTCGGGCCGGCTTTCGCTCTCAGGTGTGAGATCTTCTGGCGTCACTAAAGGCATCTGATGGATCCTCCGTCAAAACCGGTATCGACTTGCGTTCCTGTCCCAGGATCACAGTACAGCATACCAAGGGAAATAACTTAAAACAGCCCTTGCTGATCGCCCGTCCTGGTTTCTTGCAAGCATTCCCGAACCGGGGAGAAACTGCGACGATGGGCAACGCAAGGCCCATAGCGGCGTAGCGCGTCAAGATGCAGCGCCGTGCCATAGCCAAAATGCCGGTCAAAGCCAAACTGCGGGTAATCCAGGTGAAGAATTCCCATGACCCGGTCGCGCGCCGTCTTGGCCAAGATGGATGCCGCCGAGATTGCGGCGACCGTGGCATCTCCCTTCACCACCGCCTCAGCCGGATAGGCCAGAGCGGGACAGTGGTTGCCATCCACCTGAACCCGATCCGGCTTCACCTCCAGCCCGTCGACCGCGCGCTGCATCGCCAGCAGGGTGGCCTGCAGGATATTCAGCCGGTCAATTTCGGCCACGCTCGCCTCTGCGACCCACCAGGCTATAGCCTCGGACTTGATCTGGATTTCCAACTGTTCGCGCCGACGTCGAGAAAGTCTTTTTGAATCCCGCAAACCCAGGATTGATCGGCCGGGGTGCAAGATGACTGCCGCTGCAAACACGGGCCCGGCCAGCGGGCCCCTGCCCGCCTCGTCAACCCCGCACAGAAGTGAGGCAGCAGAGCGCTTCATGATTTGTTCTGCAAATACGGCAACAGTGCCTCGGCAATTCGTTCGGCCGCATTGCAGCGCAGGGTCTGGTGCAGAACCAGAAAATCCTGCTTGAGCGCTGCAACCCGCTGCGGTTCATCGAGCCAGGCCAGGGCTGCACGCGCCAGTGCTTCCGGGGTGGCCTGATCCTGCAGCAGTTCAGGCACGGCAAAACGCTTGAGCAGGATATTCGGCAGGCCCACCCAGGGCAGATAAGCCTGCCGTTTCATGATCGCGTAGGTTAGGCCCGGCAACTTGTAGGCAATCACCATGGGTTTCTTTAGCAAAGCGGCTTCCAAGGTGGCGGTACCGGACGCGAGCACGAGCACGTCAGCCGCTGTCATTGCCTCCTGGCTGGAGGGGCCGGCGGTCAGGGTAATCGGCAAACCGCTGGGACCAACTAGTGAATTGATAATCGCCGACACCGCCTCCCCCGCCACTGGCAGAACAAAGCGCAAGTCTGGCCGGGCATTCACCAGCATCCGTGCCGTCTCCAGCAGCGTCGGTAGGAGTCGCTTGACTTCCCCTGCTCGGCTGCCAGGCAACAACCCCACCAGTTCGCCTGCGAGCGGCAGCCCAAGACCACGCCGGGCTGCCGTTTGATCTGGCTTAAGCGGCAACAGGTCGGCCAGGGGATGGCCGACGTAGTTCACTGGGATATCGGACTTCGCATAGATTTCGGCCTCAAATGGAAACATGACGAGCATGCGCGACACCGCCCGCTTGATCTTGCGGATGCGCTCGCCGCGCCAGGCCCAGAGTGAAGGGCTGACGAAATGAACCGTGGGAATGCGCGCGTGCTTGAGTCTTTCTTCCAGTGCGAAATTGAAATCCGGCGCGTCGATGCCAACAAATACATCCGGTCTCGTGTGCAGAAAATGTCGCGCCAAATTACCCCGCAGGGCCAGCAAGCCGGGCAGATGGCGCAGGACTTCGACGTATCCATTGACCGCCAGCCGATCGCTGGAATAGAGCGCGCGGCAGCCGGCCTCGGCCATGCGTGGCCCGGCGACGCCTTCAAATTGAATAGTAGACAGCCGGGTTTTCAGCGCGGTGATCAGGTGACCTCCCAGCAGATCGCCGGAAGTCTCGCCTGCCACCAGGCCTACGCGAGCCATTAACGGATAATGCCCCGCTCGCTGCTGCCGACAAAATCGAGCATCGGCTTCACCTCCGGATGGCTGACGGCCAGATCCGCCATCTGCTGCTTCGCATCTTCCAGGCTCAGCCCGAGCCGATACAGGAGTCTGTAGGCTTTCTTGATCGCCGCTATCGCTTCAGCGGAAAATCCGCGCCGCCGCAAACCTTCGCTGTTGATGCCATTGGGCTCGGCTCGAGGACCGGCTGCCATCACGTAAGGCGGGATATCCTGCGACACGCCGCTGCCGAATGCGGTAAAGCAGTGCTCGCCCAGCCGGCAATACTGATGGACCGCGGTGAACCCGCCCAGGATGGCGTGGCTGCCCACGCTGACATGGCCGGCCAGAGTCGTGTTATTGGCCAGCACGGTGTGATCGCCGATCTGGCAGTCGTGGGCAATATGCACGTAGGCCATGATCCAGTTGTCTTCGCCCACGCGGGTCACGCCTGCATCCTGGATCGTGCCGGTGTTAAAGGTGCAGAACTCCCGGATCGTGTTGTTGTCGCCGATCTCCAGCCGGGTAGGCTCGCCGGCATACTTCTTGTCCTGCGGCGCCTCCCCCAGGGAGACGAGATGAAAGATCCGGTTATCCCTGCCGATCCGGGTGTGGCCGGTGATCACGGCATGCGCGCCCACTGTCGTGCCGGGACCGATCTCCACATGTGGACCAATCACCGAGTAGGGTCCGATTTCCACCGCGTCCGCCAGGCTGGCCTCGAGGGCCACGATCGCCGTGGGGTGAATTTTTGCCACTATTTGTCCCTCAGAGTCGCCATTAACTCCGCCTCAGTTGCCAGTTCTCCTCCCACCTCTGCGCGCGCTTTGTATTTCCAGATGCCCCGCATATGACGGGTGATCTCCGCCTTTAGCACCAGTTGGTCGCCGGGAACCACCGGGCGCTTGAAGCGTGCGCCATCGATGCCTGCGAAGTAAACCACGCCGACATCCTGCGGCAGGCAGCCCTTGGTCTTGAACGCGAGAATGGCAGCGGCCTGCGCCAGCGCCTCAAGGATGAGCACACCCGGCATGACGGGGTGGCCGGGAAAATGGCCCGCGAAGAAAGGTTCATTGATGGTCACATTCTTGTGCGCGACGATGTACTTGCCCAACTCCAGTTCATCCACCCGGTCGATCAGCAGGAAAGGGTAGCGATGAGGCAGGTACAGCATCACCTCCTCGACGTTCATCTTCATGGCTTCCCCTCCCATTCTGCGACCTTGCGTTCCAGTTGCTTGATGCGTTCCACGAGCTTGTCGAGATGCCGCAGATGCACTGCATTCCTTTGCCACACCTCATGCTCCGAAAAAGGCAGCGCCGACGTGTAGGTCCCCGGCTTGACCAGCGACTTGGTGATCAGCGTGTTGGTGGAAATGCGCGTGCCGTCGGCAATTTCGATGTGACCGAAAATCATCGCCGCTCCGCCGATGGTGCAGTGCCTGCCGATCTTTGCGCTGCCCGCGATTCCGGTACACGCCGCGATCGCGGTATGGGCACCGATCGTGACGTTATGGGCCACCTGGATCAGGTTGTCGAGCTTGACCCCGTCCTCAATCACCGTATCGTCCAACGCCCCGCGGTCGACGGTGGTGCCCGCGCCCACCTCGACGTCATCGCCAATTATGACCCGGCCGATTTGGGGAATCTTCTCCCATCTGCCCTGGTCAGGCGCCAGGCCGAAGCCATCCGAACCAATCACGCATCCGCTGTGCAGGATGACCCGGTGGCCGATCCGGCAATCGTGATACACGGTGACATTGGCATACAAGCGGCAGTCCTCGCCCACCACGCTGTTTTCGCCGATGACGGCATTGGGCCCAATTACCGCGCGCGCCCCAATACTGGCGCACTCACCCACCACGGCGCCAGCCTGAATTTCCGCCGTGCTGTCGACCATCGCGCGCGCTCCCACAGTGGCCCGCGGATGAATGCCCGGGCGGACCGGCGGGGGCGGATTCAACAGAGCGGAGACTCGGGCAAAATAAAGATACGGATTGGGGCTCAGTATTCGCGGCAGCGCTGTCTCCCCACGGGCGTCCGGAGCCAGGATGACTGCACCCGCGCGGCTTCCTTCCAACTGTTTGAGGTACTTGGCCTGGGAAATAAAGCCTATCTCGTCGGCTCCGGCGCGCTCCAAGGGCGCAACCTGGCAGACGGTGACGTTCGGGTCACCCACCAGTTCGCCCCCCAGGCGGGCAACGATTTCTGCCAGCCGATAGCCTCGGGTTTGGCTCATGCGGAAACCCTCTGACCGTGTCCCTCGCGACGCATGATGGACTCGATCAGAGGTTGCAATTATTTGTCGCCCAGTTCCTTCATCACCCGGTCAGTGATGTCGATCTTGGGATTGAAGTAAACCGCCTGCTCGACGATCAGGTCAAACTTTTCGGTCCTGGCAATGTCCTGAATCGCCCTGCGGGCCTTGTCCTGGATCTGCCCCAGCTCCTCATTGCGACGCTGATTCAGGTCTTCGCGAAATTCCCGGCTCTGACGCTGGAGTGTCTGGCTCAGGACGGACAAGTCCCGTTCCTTGGCTTTTCGGTCCGCATCGGACATGGTCATGCCGTCCTTGTCGAGTTGGGCCTGAATATCACGGGCCTGTTTGGTCATCTTCTGCAGCTCCAGGTCGCGCCCCGAAAACTCCTTCTCCAGCCGCTTCTGCGCCTTGATCGAGAGTGGCGCCTCGCGCAGAAGCCGCTCCGTGTTGACGAAGCCTATCTTTTCGGCGAGGGCATCCGTGCTGATGGCCAAGCCACCCATTGCCAGCAGGGCAACAAAAACCAGATTCTTCATACCATGCTTACTCCATCAAAAATTAGAAAGTGGTGCCCAAATTGAACTGGAACACCTGGGTCTTGTCATCCTCCTTCTTGTTCAGAGGCTTGGCAAGGCTGAACTTGAGCGGGCCCATCGGCGAGTTCCAGGCGATGCCGATCCCCGCAGAATAGCGGAAATCACTGACATTGAACTTTGCCGACCTTCCCAAATAATCGTTCGGCCCAAATACCGAACCGGCATCCAGAAAAGTCGAAAGCCGTACCGATCCGTCCTTGATCCCGGGCATGGGAACGAAAAGTTCCACGTTGCCAATAATCTGGGTATCTCCACCCAATGAAACCTTCTGGCAGTTGAACAGTGTGGACTGGACGCATTCACCAAGGGTTGTGTTTAATGTAGTCAGGGCCTTGGGCCCGATAGTACCTGAATCAAAGCCGCGTACCGAGCTCACGCCGCCGGCAAAGAAATTCTTGAAGAACGGCAAGGGCTTTCCGCCCAAACCCGCCGCATAGCCCGCCTGTGCGTTGACCAGCAGGGTGAAATCCTTGCTCAAAGGAAAAAATTGCTGATGCTGCGCATTGAGGCGGTAGTACTGGATGTCACCCGGGGGAGTCCCGAATTCCACGCCGACGCGCTGGAGGAAACCTTTGGTCGGAAACAGGAAACTGTTGCGCGTATCGCGCGCCAGCGAAGTGTCGACGCGCAGCGTGGTGTTGCTGTTTCCAAAGTCCCTGACGAAATTCTGATAAGTGACGGGGCTGGTCGCACTGGTGGTTACATCGAATAATTCCGCTGCCACCCCGAGATTGAGAAAATCCTTCTCATTCAACGGCAGTCCGAATCTCAAGCCCAGGCCATCGGTGGATGAATGGTACTGACCTACCCCGCTCAATGAACTGGTATCCACATCCCGGCGGTAGATGTCATAGCCCAGACTCACCCCATCCAGCGTGTAGTAGGGATTGGTGAAGGAAAGCGAGTAGACCCTGTTGACCTTGCCGGAATTGACCTGCAAGGCAAGCTGATTGCCGGTTCCGAACACGTTCGCCTGATTGATCGAGCCCGACAGAATCAGGCCATCCGAGGAGGAGAAGCCCGCCCCCACCATGATGTTGCCGGTAGCCTTCTCCGTCACGTTGATATTCAGGTCCACCTGATCGGTCGTGCCGGAAACCATGGGCGTTTCAACCGACACCTCGCCGAAGTAGCCGAGCCGGTTCAATCGGTCCTGTGACAACTGGATCTTATCGCTGTTGTACCAGCCGCCCTCCATCTGGCGCACCTCGCGGCGGATGACTTCGTCCCGGGTCTTGCTGTTACCGGCCACGTTCACCCTGCGCACATAGACACGGCGACCCGGATCTATGTACAGGGTGAAGGCCACTTGGTGCTTGTCCTTGTCCAGTTCGGGCACCGCGTTGACGTTGGCAAACGCGTACCCTTCCGTCCCCAAACGGTCGCTGATGAGTTTGGTGGATTCGGTCAGCTTCTGGCGCGAGAAGACATCGCCTGGTTTGAGACTGATCAGCTTCTTGAGCTCTGCCTCAGGCAGCAGCATCTGGCCAGCCAGCTTCACGGCGGAAACCGTGTATTTGGGCCCTTCCGTCAGATTGACGGTGATGAAGATGTCCTTCTTGTCGGGGCTGATGGAAACCTGGGTGGAATCAAGATTGAACTCGAGATAACCCTGATTGAGATAAAACGAGCGCAGGGCTTCCAGATCGCCCGACAGCTTGGTCTTCGAATACTGATCGTCCTTGGTGTACCAGGAGAGCCAGCCCGGGGTGCTGGAGCTGAATTGTCTAAGCAACTGCTTCTCGGTGAATGCCTTGTTCCCGACCAGATTAATCTGCCGGATCTTGGCCGATTGTCCCTCCACCACCTGGAAATTGATTGCAACGCGATTTCGTTCCAGCGGAGTGACGGTGGTGTTTACTTCCACCGCATACTTGCCCTTATTGAAGTACTGCGACTTCATTTCATGCACGGCCCGGTCCAGCACGCTCTTGTCAAAAATCCGCCCCTCGGCCAGCCCGGCGTCCTTGAGCGCCTTCTTCAGGTCGTCCGCGGAAAATTCCTTGATGCCGCTCAGGCTGATTTTGGCAACGGCAGGGCGTTCCTCGACCGTCACGATCAGCACGTCGCCCTGCGCCTCCAGTCTGACATCCTTGAAGAAACCGGTGGCGAACAGCGCCTTGATCGCGGCGGCGGCCTTCTCGTCGTCGAGTCTGTCACCCACCTTCACCGGCAAATAGCTGAACACCGTCCCTGCTTCGGTGCGTTGTATGCCTTCCACGCGAATGTCCTTGATGACGAAGGGTTCCACTGCCTGGGCCAGGTTTGCAATGGCGCTCAGGATAAGGAACGTGGAAAGGCGAATTTTCATGTTTGTTTTAACCGCTGGTCAGTCGCGCGAGGTCATTGTAGAGGGCCAGTACCATCAACAGGAACAAAATGGCCATTCCAATACGGCTGCCAAGTTCCATGAAGCGTTCGGAAACCGGCCGGCCGCGAAAAATTTCGAAACCATAATACATGAGATGGCCACCATCCAATAAAGGCACGGGAAGCAGGTTCAATACGCCAAGACTGATGCTGACCAGGGCAAGAAAACTGACAAAACTCAGCCATCCCATCTGGGCCGACTGTCCGGCATAATCGGCAATGGTCAGGGGCCCGGACAGATTCCGCCATGAAACCTGACCCATCACCATGCGCCCCATCATCTCCAGCGTGAATACCGACATATCCCAGGTCTTCTGCACGCCTTTTTCCAGGCTATCCCACGGACCGTAGCGGATTTCGGTGCGGATTTCCGCCAGCCAGCGTTCCTCCAGTTTAGGCCCGGCGCCGATCTTGCCGATGCTCTGGCCACCGTGAATCTCGGTCCCAGGGGTCAGGGACAAATTCAACTTCTGTCCACCCCGTTCAACTTGCAGACTCAGCCGCTTGCCCGCCGACCCGCGCACCTTGCTGACCAGCGCCTGCCATGTCGGCATCAGCGCCCCATCGATGGCGAGGACTCGATCGTTCACCCTGAGCCCGGCGGATGCCGCAATGCCTTTGGGCAACAGCATTCCCAGGATGGGTGGAATGGGCGGCTCGTAGGGACGGATACCCAGTTCATCCAGAACATCTTGCTCGATTTCATCGCGCTTGATACTGGCCAGGTCGAGTTGAACGGGAGCGTCATTCCTTAGCTTCAACTCCACGTTTCCGCCTGACAGAGCATGCTTCAACAGACTCAAGCGCAGATCCTGGAAGGATTCCACCGGTGCGCCGTCCACCGCGACAATCTCGTCGCCATTATTGAGCCCTGCGTGGGCGGCAGGCGTATTGGGCGCGGGCTCACCAATTAGCGGCTTGATGGCCGGTACGCCGTGCATGAACAGCACCCAGTAGAACAGGATGGCCAGCAGGAAATTGGCGATCGGGCCGGCCGCCACGATCAGCAGGCGGCGGCCCACCGGTGCGCGGTTAAACGCCCGGCCAAGCTCGTGCGGCGCGACCGTCCCTTCGCGTTCGTCCAGCATTTTCACGTAGCCGCCGAGGGGCAGAATGCACAGGGCCAATTCGGTTCGATCCCTGCCGTAACGCTTGATCAAGAGCGGGCGGCCGAATCCAACGGCAAAGCGCAATACTTTGACGCCCATCAGGCGCGCAGCAAGAAAGTGGCCGAACTCATGGACCACCACAAGTATGCCGATGGCCGCCAGGAAGGAAAGGACTGTAGTCAGCATCCCTACGCCGCTTTCAGCGAGGCCAGGTAAGAGGCTGTACAGGCCCGCGCCGAGCGGTCTGCGTCCAGCAGGGATTCCAGGTCGCAAGCCACTGTCGCGGCGAGTTTGTCCAGGGCATGCGCAATGGCACGCGGAATGTCATTGAAGCCGCAGCGCCGCGTCAGGAACTGGTCAACCGCCACCTCGTTTGCCGCATTCAGAATCGCCGCTGCGCTGCCGCCGGCCCGCAGGGCATCGAACGCGAGTTTCAGACAGGGAAAACGCCGGTAATCCGGCGCCTCGAAAGTCAAGCCCCTGCCCATCAGTTCCAGTGCGTTGACACCGGCTTCGATGCGCTCGGGAAAGCCCAGTGCATAGGCAATGGGCGTGCGCATGTCCGGCGTACCGAGTTGCGCAATCAGCGACCCATCAAGATATTCCACCATGGAATGAATCACGCTCTGGGGATGCACCAGCACCTGGATCTCCTCGGCCTGCGCGTTGAACAGCCAATGGGCCTCGATAATTTCCAGACCCTTGTTCATCATGCTCGCGGAGTCGACGGATATCTTCTTGCCCATTACCCAGTTCGGGTGGGCGACCGCCTGCTCCGGGCTGACTTTGGACATCTCCTCGGCGCTCATGGTGCGAAACGGGCCGCCCGATGCGGTCAGCCAGATCTTGCGCACGCCGGCAGCGGACAGATCGCCAGCAAAATCCTTCGGCAGGGCCTGGAAGATTGCATTGTGTTCCGAGTCGATGGGCAACAATTCGGCGCCGCTGTCGCGGATCGCGTCCATGAACACACGCCCGGCCACCACGAGGGTTTCCTTGTTGGCCAGCAGGATGCGCTTGCCTGCCCGGGCCGCCGCCAGGCTGGCGGGCAAGCCGGCCGCGCCGACGATGGCAGCCATCACCGTATCCACCTCGGGCAGAGTGGCGGCCTCGATCAAAGCCTGCGCCCCAGCCCACACCTCCACCTTCAGTCCTGCGCCCTGCAAACGCTGACGCAGGGCTGCAGCCGCGCTTTCATCCGCCATCACCGCCACCCTGGGCCGATGCATCAGACACTGTTCAAACAAACGCTCAACCTGCGCGCCGCCGGTCAGCGCGATGACTTCAAAGCGTTGCGGGTGACGCGCGACCACATCCAGGGTATTGACCCCTATGGTTCCGGTGGCGCCCAGTATGGTCAGCTTGCGCGGCTTGCTCACAGGCACCCTCCCGCAACCAGGAGTATCGTGGTGGCCACCGGCAGGGCGGCGGTCAGGGCATCAATCCGGTCCAGAATCCCGCCATGGCCCGGCAGCATGCTGCCACTGTCCTTTACCCCTGCCACCCGCTTCATCCAGGATTCGAACAAATCGCCAAGTACGGAAAAGAAGAACAAGGCCAACGTCAGCAATAACGCTCCGGCGATCCGTAGCCCATGGATCGAAGCACTCACCGCTGAGGCATAGAGCACAAGCGCGACTCCCGCACCCGCCACTCCTTCCCATGTCTTGCCCGGGCTGATCGCCGGCGCCAGCTTGCGGCTGCCGAAGCGTCGCCCGACAAAGAAGGCAGCGGAGTCGCCGATCCATACCACAGCCAGCAACCCGAGCAGATACCACGGACCAAAGTCGCGCAGCGTCACCAGCGCGACCCAAGTAGGCAACAGCACGATCACCCCGACCGTGGCCAGGATGAACGGACTTCTCGTTTTCCAACGCCGGGCCAGCCAGAGAGGCGCAATCAATGCCCAGAACACGACTGCTGACCAAAGCAAACCTTGTTGAAATTCCTTTTGCGCGGCAAGAAAGTCAAGAAAGTGAAACGCCAATGCACAGCCGGCCAGGACGCCGCCATACGCCCACGACAGCGGCGCCGGGAAACCTGCGATGCGCCCCCATTCGAAGCCGGCCAGGGCAACTGCCAGTGCGGCCAGCGTCGCCCACAGCCCCGCCGGCGCCCAGAAAAGGATAGGCAGAAACAAGGCCAGCAGCGCGCCCGCAGTGATCAGCCTAAGCACCGGTTTCCTTCCGGCTTTCCACCAACTGTTCGCTGGTGCGTCCGAAGCGCCGTTCGCGCTTGTGATAGGAAGCAATCGCCTTATCCAGGCAGGTAGCATCAAAATCCGGCCACAGTGTGTCGGTAAAGTACAGTTCGGTATAGGCCAGCTGCCAGAGCAGGAAATTGCTGATGCGCCTTTCGCCCCCCGTGCGGATGAAAAGATCGGGCTCAGGCGCATCGGCCAGGCATAAATGGGCGGCAAGATCGGCTTCGCCTACCCGCCCCTGATGCCCCGAATCGAGCAACCGGTTAACTGCCTGCAGCACATCCCAGCGTCCGCCGTAGTTCGCCGCGATGTTAAGCACCAACCGGGTGTCGTGTTTCGTGCGGGTCTCCGCATCGGCAATCAGCTGTCTTATGGCGGGGCCGAAGGCATCGATCTCGCCGATCACGCGAAACCGGATACCATTCTTGTGCAGTTTGGCCACTTCGCTTTTCAGCGCCCGCATGAACAACTCCATCAGCAGCGAAACTTCTTCGTGCGGCCGGCGCCAGTTTTCCGAACTGAAAGCAAACAGGGTCAGTTGTTCAACACCCCGCTCGGCACAGGCCTTGACAATGGTGCGCACCGATTCAACCCCTTTTTTGTGTCCGGCAATGCGCGGCAGCATGCGCTTCTTGGCCCAGCGGCCATTGCCGTCCATAATGATCGCAATGTGGCGCGGTACCTCGTATACCTCAGGAATAATGGTGGTTGAGCTCTTGAAAATCATCGGGCAGTCAATCCTGCTGCCCCAAGGGAAACGTCGCGCGAGCGCCGCTCCCCTCGCCCGCGTGAGGGACGGGAGGGAACAGTCAGGGAGGACGCGACGATCATGATGACGGAGCAGCGTGTAGCGTCATGACCGTTAGACGGTCATCAGTTCCGCTTCCTTGGTAGCCAGAGCCTTGTCGATTTCGGCGATGAACCGGTCGGTCAGTTTCTGCACATCGTCCTGCGCCCGGCGTTCCTCGTCCTCGCTGGCGGACTTGTTCTTGACCATTTCCTTCAGCGCCGTATTGGCATCGCGGCGAATATTGCGCACCGCAACGCGGGCGCTTTCGGCTTCCACCCTGACGACCTTGGTCAGATCGCGGCGGCGCTCTTCGGTCAGCGCGGGCATGGGAACGCGGATCACGTCGCCCTGGGTTGCCGGATTGAGACCTAGATCAGCCTCGCGGATGGCCTTGTCCACTTTGCCGACCAGGTTCTTTTCCCAAGGCTGCACGCCAAGCGTACGGCTGTCGATGAGGGACACATTGGCAATCTGCGGGATCGGGGTAGGGTTGCCGTAATAATCCACCAGCACATGGTCAAGGATTCCGGTATGTGCCCGCCCGGTGCGCACCTTGCCCAAGTCGGCCTTCAAGGCTTCCAGCGTCTTCTGCATCTTGGCTTCGGTCGATCTTTTCACATCGGCTATGGTTTGGTCCGCCATTGTCGCTCTCCTTAACTCACGGTCACCCGGGTGCCTTCATCCTCGCCCGATACCACGCGCCTCAATGCGCCCGCCTTGAAAAGGCTGAACACGCCCAGCGGCATGTGGTTATCCCGGCACAAGGCCAAGGCGGTTGCATCCATAACCTGGAGCTTGTCCTGGATGGCGCGGTCGAAGCTCAGTTGGGCATAGCGAGTTGCGGCCGGATTCTTTATCGGGTCGTCGTTGTAGACACCGTCCACCTTGGTGGCCTTGAGCACGATATCCGCGCCCATCTCCATGCCGCGCAGCGCCGCCGCGGTATCAGTGGTAAAGAAAGGATTGCCGGTGCCGGCGCCAAAAATGACTATCTTGCCTTCTTCCAGGTAGCGCAGCGCCTTGCCACGAATGTAGGGCTCGGCCACCTGCTCCAGGTTCAGGGCCGACTGCACCCTGGATTCCAGTCCGGCGCGGCGCATGGCTTCCTGCAGCGCAAGCGCATTCATGACGGTGGCCAGCATGCCCATGTAATCGGCGGTCGCCCGGTCCATTCCGGCTGCTCCCAGCGACACGCCGCGAAAAATGTTGCCGCCTCCGATCACCACGGCGATCTGCACGCCCATTTCGGCAACCTCCTTGATCTGGGCAACAATACCGTCCAGGGTTTCGCGGTTGATGCCATAGCTGTCCGACCCCATCAGGGCCTCGCCGGACAGCTTGAGCAGGATGCGCTTGTAGACCGGCTTGGCCACGCTCGTTTCCCGCACGCTCAGGCCTTGGCTGCCTGGGCCATCACTTCCGCAACGAAGTCATCCTTTTTCTTCTCAATCCCCTCGCCCACAATGTATAGGGCAAAATTGTTGACCGTCGCGCCTTTGGCCTTGAGCAGTTGCTCGATGGTCTGCTTATCGTCCTTGACGAAAGACTGGCCCAGCAGGGTGACTTCCTTAAGATACTTGGCCACCGCGCCCTCCACCATCTTGGCAACGATTTCCGCCGGCTTGCCGGATTCGGCCGCCTTCTGGCTGGCCACCGAACGCTCCTTTTCGATCAGCTCGGCAGGCACGTTGTCGCGCGACAGGGAGACAGGCTTGGCTGCGGCAATGTGCATGGCCAAATCCTTTCCCAGTTGTTCGTCGCCACCGCTCACATCCACCAGCACGCCGATCTTGGCGCCGCCGTGCACGTAGCTGCTCAGCCTGCCCTTGGCCTCGATCCGCGCAAAACGGCGCAGGCTCACGTTTTCACCAATCCGGCCCACCAGTTCGGTGCGAATCTGTTCCACCGCCTTTCCGTTCAGCATGAACGCGGACAGAATCGCAATGTCCGCCGGGTTGTTGCTCACGATCAGGCCGGCCAGGTCCCTGGCAAACGCCAGGAATTCATCGTTCTTGGCGACGAAATCGGTTTCGCAGTTGACTTCAATTATGGCGCCGCGCTTGCCGTCGGTGTCGATCCGAATGCCAACCACGCCTTCCGCAGCGATCCGGCCTGCGGCCTTGCTGGCCTTGTTGCCGAACCTCACGCGCAGTATTTCCTCTGCCCTGGCCATATCGCCCTCCGCCTCGTTCAGAGCCTTCTTGCAATCCATCATTGGCGCGTCAGTCCGTTCACGCAGTTCTTTCACCATGCCGGCGGAAATTTCAGCCATTTCTTGCTCCTAAGTTTCAAAACGCTTGGGTCACGCGAAAAGAGGGGCTCGCGCCCCTCTTGCGGATACTGACCCGACTCATCACTCCGCCGTGGGCGTTTCCGCCTCTTCGACAAACTCGTCCGCGGTCACGATCTCCTGGATGATGTGTGCACGGCCTTCCAGCACGGCGTCGGCCACCCCGCGCGCGTACAGGCGGATGGCGCGGCTTGAGTCATCATTGCCAGGAATCACGTAATCCACACCTTCCGGACTGTTGTTGGTGTCGACCACGCCGATCACCGGGATGCCCAATTTCTGGGCTTCGGTAATGGCGCCTTTCTGATACCCCACATCGATCACGAACAGGGCATCGGGCAGGCCGCCCATATCGCGGATGCCGTGCAGGCTGCGGTTCAGCTTGTCCACTTCCCGCTCCAGCATCAGAGCTTCCTTCTTGGACAGCTTGCCGGCTTCCGCCAGGGCCGCTTCCGTATCCTTGAGGCGCTTGACCGACAGCTTGACAGTCTTGAAGTTGGTCAACATGCCGCCCAACCAGCGATGACTGACATAGGGCATGCCGGCACGCGCCGCTTCCTCGGCAACAATTTCGCGCGCCTGGCGTTTGGTGCCGACAAACAAGATGGTGCCCTTGTTGGAGGCCAGTTGATGCACGAACTTCATCGCTTCCTCAAACAGCGGGAGCGACTTTTCCAGGTTGACGATGTGAATCTTATTGCGATGGCCGAAAATGTAGGGGGCCATCTTGGGATTCCAGTAACGGGTCTGGTGGCCGAAATGAACACCGGCCTCCAGCATTTGACGCATGGTCACGGACATATAACTTCCTTCTGCAAAGGTTGGGCCTCCACCCGCCAGGCGCCGCAAGCTGCACGGCGCACCTTTGGTTCCATCCATGATGGAGCGGGTGTGTGAATTTGTTCGGACGAATCTGAACAGTCGGCTATATTAGCTTAATTAAGCCCTTCTTTTCAAGGCGAAATTCGGCCAAGAAGGCGCACCTGGGTTAACTTGGAGTTCGTCGTTAGGGAAACAGTGCCCAGATCAACAGATCCGATGGCGCCGGCAGCCTGAACCAGGTCAGATCGTCTTCAGTCTTCAATTGATTTGCCCGCGGCTCCGAAGTTCAAACATCCGGATCAAGTTCCGCCTTTCTTTCTTCGCAATGCTTGAGCAGATCGCATGTCCTGATGAAAACCTTTCTGACATCGCATCTGCCCTTGGGCGTGCACGGCCGTTAACCATTCGCCGGGACTATTCGCAAATTCCGGCGCCCTCCCTCATTGCTGCTCATCCTTCACCCCACTCTTTGGGCACTGCGGGTTCGGATTTGAGACCGCCAAATGGGCGGTAAGCTCTGACGAATGCGGCGTCGATTACGTTGGATAATTGCAAGTTCGTGAGACCAACCAGGCGATATGCCAAAAGCACAGCCGCTGGCCTGTCGATCGAGGCACAGGAGTTAAAATAGTCATTTGTTTGATGAGCAATTCCATGCCCGTTGGCGTAAAAACCCCTGAGGAAGTCGAAAAAATGCGCGTTGCCGGGCGGCTGGGCGCCGAGCTACTCGACTTCATCACGCCCCACGTCAAGGTCGGTGTCACGACGGACGAGCTCGATCGCCTGTGCCATGACTACATGGTGAATGTGCAACACACCATCCCCGCACCGCTCAATTATGCGCCGCCCGGCCATGCGCCCTACCCCAGGTCAATATGTACATCGATCAACCATCAGGTGTGTCACGGGGTGCCCGGCGACCGCAAGCTGAAAAACGGTGACATCGTCAATATCGACGTCACCGTCATCAAGGATGGCTGGCACGGCGACACCTCGCGGATGTTCTTTGTCGGCGAACCGTCGATCCAGGCGCGCAGGCTCGTACAAGTCACCTACGAAGCCATGTGGGCGGGAATCACTGGAGTCGCGCCGGGCGTGCAGCTGGGGGACATCGGGCACCGCATCCAGACGCAGGCCGAAGGCAATGGCTATTCCGTGGTGCGGGAATTCTGCGGCCATGGCATCGGCCGGAGATTCCATGAAGATCCGCAAGTCCTGCACTATGGCAAGCCGGGCACCGGACTCGTCCTCCAGCAGGGCATGACTTTCACCATCGAACCCATGATCAACGCTGGCAAGAAAGACATCCGCCAGCTGGCCGACGGTTGGACCATCGTGACCAAGGATCACAGCCTGTCCGCCCAGTGGGAACACACTGTTTTGGTCACCGATACCGGCTACGAGGTGCTGACCCTGTCGGCCGGCAGCCCCGCCCCGCCCGCCCTTCCGCCAAGATGATCGCGTCCGCGCAGGCGACGCCGCACGCCGCCCTCCGGGCGCGACTGAAGGAGGGCCGCGACGAGTTGACGCGACAGTTTCTTGCCCGGCCACGGCCCCGAACTTACCTGCGCCAGCACGCCCGGCTGGTGGATAAGTTGCTGCAGGAATTGAGCGCGCAACTCCTGCCCCCGCACATGGCGGTGCTTGCGGTGGGAGGCTATGGACGCGGAGAACTCTATCCCGCCTCGGACGTGGATGTGCTGCTGCTGCTCGCGGCAGAGCCCGGCAGCACTGACCAGGCGGCAGTGGAAGCCTGGATCCAGGCGTGCTGGGATGCGGGATTGGAAATCGGCCACAGCGTACGCACGGTAGGCGACTGCATGGACGAGGCTGCGCAGGATATCAGTGTGGAAACTGCGCTGCTGGAGGCGCGTCTGCTGTGGGGCAACCGGGCCTTGCACAAGCTGTTCAGCCAGCGCTTTCAGGAGCGTTTCAGAGCAGGCCGCTTCGTCGAGGCGAAACTGCTGGAGGCCCGCGCCCGCCACATCCGCTTCGAGGACAGCGCCTACAAGCTTGAGCCCAATGTCAAGGAAAGCCCCGGTGGCCTGCGCGATCTGCAGGTCGTCATGTGGCTGGCGCGCGCCGGCGGCGTAACTCCTACCTGGAACGGGCTGGTGCGAGCCGGCCTGCTTGGCCTCGCGGAGGCGCGCCGGATCGCGTCCAAGGAAGCCGCTCTTGCCCTGCTGCGCATCCATCTTCATTTGCTTGCGCGGCGCCGCGAAGACCGTCTGGCATTCGACTTTCAGGCTGAACTGGCAGGCCGGATCGGCCTGCCTCCAGCCACCGAAAGACGTGCCAGCGAGCAACTCATGCAGCGCTATTACCGGGCGGCCCGGCAGGTCATGCTGATCTATGAAATCCTCTGTCCAGCCCTGCAGCAACTGATTTCCCCGATCAGCCAGCCATCCCAGCCGATCGACGATGAGTTCGTGTTGCGCGGCAACGCCGTTGGCTTGTGTGATCAACAACTCTTTGAGCGCGATCCCACGGCCATCCTGCGCGCCTTTCTGGCCGCCATGCAGCACCTGTCGATTCCGGCCTTTGAGGCCGCCGCCTTGCGCGCCCTGTGGCGCGCGCATCGCCTGATCGACACCGGCTTTCGCGCCAATCCGAGCAACCTGGCTACATTCCTCAACATCCTGCGGCAACCCAGCGGAGTGACCTGGGCGCTGCAGGCGATGAGCCGCTACGGCATCCTGGGCCGCTATATTCCCGCCTTCGGCCGCGTCACCGGCCAAATGCAGCATGACCTGTTTCACGTCTACACCGTGGATGAGCACATCCTGATCGTGCTAAGAAACGTGCGCCGTTTTACCGTCACTGAATTCGCCCACGAATACCCGTTGGCCTCGCGCCTGATAGCCGAATTTGACCGGCCCGAACTGCTCTACCTGGCTGCCCTGTTCCATGACATTGCCAAGGGACGGGGCGGCGACCATTCCAAACTCGGCGGTGTCGACGCGCGCCGCTTTTGCCGTCAACACGGTTTGCCCCGGGAAGACAGCGAACTGGTCGCGTGGCTGGTGCAGGAACACTTGTCCCTATCGCGCACCGCGCAAAAGGAAGATCTGAGCGACCCGGAAGTCATCGCCGCATTTGCCGCCAAAGTCGGCACGCCGCGGCGACTCGCTGCGCTGTATATTCTTACGGTGGCAGATATCCGGGGCACCAGCCCCAAGGTCTGGAACGCGTGGAAAGGGAAGCTGCTTGAAGACTTGTATTATTCCACCCTCGCCCGTCTGAGCGGGCGCCAGGACACCAGCGACTACCAGGCCAAACAGAATGAAGCGCGGGTGAAACTGGCTCTCTATGGCATCCGGCCCGACGCGGCGGATGAACTGTGGGAGGCCCTGGACGAAAGCTACTTCCTGCGCTTCGAGCCTCAGGAAATCGCCTGGCATGCGCGCATGCTGTGGCAGAAACAGAATCATCGCGCCGCGGTGGTCAGGGCGCGGCTATCCCCGGTCGGCGAGGGGATACAGGTGCTCGTCTATTGCCCTGACCAGGAGGACCTGTTTGCCCGCATTTGCAGTTTTTTTGCCCGCCACCAGTTCAACGTGGTTGAGGCCAAGATCCATACGACGCGCAAAGGTTTTGCGCTGGACAGTTTTCAGGTTCTGGACGACGCTCAGCGCGATATCCGTTACCGGGACTTTCTTCCGTTTGTCGAGCACGAGTTGGCCCGCGCCCTGGATACTTCAACTGCCCCGGTCCCGGTGCCTGCCGCCCGCATATCCCGGCGGCTCAAACATTTTCCCATTCAGCCCCAGGTCGAAATCCGCCCCGACGAACGGGGGCGCTATCACATCTTGTCCATCACCTGCGGGGATCGGGTAGGGCTGTTGCACAGCGTTGCCCAGGTATTCCTGCGCCACGGCATCGATCTATATAGCGCCAAAATTCTGACTTTGGGCGAGCGGGTGGAAGATCGCTTCCTGATTAGGGGAGACAGCCTGGCCAAGCAAAAATCGCTGCTTTCCCTTGAACAGGATCTGTTGGCCGCCTTGAGCTTGTAGCTTTAACCTGCCGGGCGCGCGTATTCGTCGATGTAGCGGCCGCGGGCAGGCGCTTTGCGTGGTGTAGCGGGCTTCTCGCGGTTGCCGGTACGGCTTGAGCGAGACTTTTCTGCCGCGGGTTGCTGGTGCGAGCGGCGCTGGCCCGGTTTGATGCCGCCCGTGCCTATAATTCCACCTACCGGTTCTTCGGCAAACTGAAGCGAAATCCAATCAGCGTGTAGTAATTGTTTCATCTGCTTGATCCGGTTCAGGCCGCGACCGGCCAGTTCTTCAGGCTGGCTGCCAGATTGCGGGTCAACGCGATCAGCGGACCCAGTTTGTCCTGCCCCGGCTGCTCGGCAAACTCGCTGAGCTTGCCATCCGCATAGACCGACAAAATAAGCAGGTTTTGCCGCACTTCCAGCGGCAGATCCAGATGGTCCATGGCCAGTGCATCCTGCACATCGTGCCAGACGGCATGGTTGGCCTCCATGGCCAAGGCGAGTCGGGCTTCGCAATCCGGCGCCCGCCAGTTGCTCATGCAGGCCATCAACAGGGCGGCGGCCCCATGCAGGCGTTCAGCATCCACGGGTAGCATGGGGTGGATAAGTGCCGATAAGTGTGGGCTTGGGTTCACGGGATTTTCCTGCTCAATATGCCGCTCTGCGCAGCGTTCAGTACAGTTAGCGGTGCAGAGCAGGCAGCCCTTTAGGCCGTTCGTCAGCCAGGGAATGGCCCCCCCACCACGCTTATTCGTCCGTAAGCGCCTGACCCGGGAAAAGTACCTCGCTGAAGCCAAAATTGCGCAAGTCGGCAATGCGCATGGGGTAGAGCACGCCAAATAGATGATCCACCTCGTGTTGAACCACCCTTGCATGAAACCCGTCCACGGTCCGGTCGATCGGATTGCCAGCCCCATCCCTGCCCTCATAGCGCAGCCTCTTGTAACGCGGCACCAGACCGCGCATCCCGGGCAGGGAAAGGCAGCCTTCCCACCCTTCCTCGAGTTCTTGGGTCAATGGAGTGAGGCGCGGGTTGACCAGCACGGTAAACGGCACCGGCTCGGCCAGGGGGTAACGAGGATTGGAGTCCACCTCAAAAATCGCCACCTGAAGATTCACCCCGATCTGCGGCGCCGCAAGACCCGCGCCATCGAGCGCCCGCATGGTGTCGGTCATGTCCTCAATCAAACTGGCCAGCGACGCCGTGCCGAATGCCTCCACCGGCCTGGATGGCGCCAGCAACCGAGCATCGCCCATCTTGAGAACGTCTCTAACGGCCATGGCTACAGCGGGCAAAAATCCGGGTGTTCCAGCACGACGAGTTCCTCCAGCACCGCCCTTACCTTGGCCATCAGGCCATCCAGGACGGCGCGGATGTCAGCTTCCCGAATGCCGCTCTTGGAAACGCCCCGGCCAGCAGCATCATTGATCACCACCCCGATGGTGCCATAGCAAAGCCCCAGTTCGCGGGCCAGGTAGGCTTCAGGCATGCCGGTCATGCCTACCATGTCGGCCCCATCCCGTTCAATCCGGTTGATCTCGGCCAGGGTTTCCAGACGCGGACCCTGTACTGCGGCATAAACGCCGCCATCCCTCACATTCACCCCGGCACGGGTAGCTGCTGCCAAAATGTCCTTGCGCATCGCGGAACAGTAGGGCTCGGTAAAATCCACGTGGACCACGGCCTTTTCGCCATAAACGGCAAAGGTGGAGGCCCTTCCATGGGTGTAATCGATAATCTGATCCGGCACCACCAGGGAACCTGCCCGCAGGTCTTCCCGGATTCCGCCGACCGCGGCAATGGAAATAATGCGATTCGCCCCCTTTTCCTTCATCGCCCAGATGTTGGCCCGATAGTTGACCTCATGCGGCGGGATGGTGTGGCCATAGCCGTGCCGCGCCAGGAACACCACCTCTTCACCGCACATACGCCCGAACGTCAAGGCACCCGATGGCTCACCATACGGGGTGCGCCGTACCTGGCGGTGGGTGATTTCCAGATTGGTCAATTTGGTCAGTCCGGTACCGCCGATAATTCCGAGCACTTCCCTTACTCCTTCAAAGCGTAGATGGCGGGCAGATTGCGCCACAAACCGTAGGCGTCCATGCCGCAGCCGAATACATAGCGGTCAGGTACGGTCAGTCCCACATAGTTTGCGGCAATGGGCTTGGGGCGGCCGTGCTCCTTGTCGGTCAAGACCGCGGTCCAGACCTGGCCCGCGCCCAATTCCCGCAACTTGCCCACCACTGCGGCCAAAGTCTCGCCTTCGTCCAGTATGTCGTCCAGCACCAGCACGGTACGTCCCACCACGCTCTTGCCCGGCAGCACGCGCCACTCGATGGCGCCGCCCTCCGTCTTGCCCCGGTAGCGGGTGACATGCAGGTAATCGAACTCGAGCGGAAACACCAGGCGCGGCAGCAGTTGGCCGGTGAATACCACCGCGCCCCCCATCACCCCGAGCACCAGGGGAAAACTGTCCGCCAGATCGGCGCGGATTTCTTTTGCCAAACGGTCCATCGCCGCCTGCACCGCCTGTTCGCTGGCGATCAGTTCAGCGCCATCCAGCAGTTCGCGGGCGCGAGACGCTGATTCAGCCATGATGGGACCTCTGCCGGATGGTTTCGTACAAACAGATGCCGGCCGACACGGAGACATTCAGGCTTTCAACGCTGCCGACTATGGGAATGCGCACGGCGTCGTCGCAGTTCTCCCTGGTCAGCCGTCGCAAGCCGGCCCCTTCGGCGCCCAACACCCAGGCGACACCCGTTCTTGCATCTACTTGCGCCAAGCTCTTGGACGCTTCCGCGTCGGCCGCGACAGTCCACACTTCATGTTCCTTCAGCTCATTCAAACTGCGGGTCAGGTTGGTCACCATCAGATAGGGGACGGTTTCCGCCGCCCCGCACGCGACTTTCTCCACCGTGGCATTCACGCCCACGGCCCGGTCTTTGGGAGCGAGCACGGCATGGGCGCCGAATGCGTCGGCGGAACGCAGCACTGCACCCAGGTTATGCGGGTCGGTGACGCCATCCAGCACCACGATCAGGGGCGGACCTTCGATGCCCTCCAACACCTCTTCCAGACTGTGCGCCTGAGGCAGGGTTTCCACTTTGGCCACCACCCCTTGATGGCGGGCGCCGCCCACCATCTTGTCGAGGCGCGTGCAATCCGCAAGCCTGGCGCTGATTCCCCTGCCCTCTGCCAAGGCAAGCAGATCGCGCGCCCGGGCATCGCGCCGGCTTTCGTCCAGCCAAAGCTCATGCACCGAAGCAGGCGCCGTGCGCAAGCGCGCCTTGACCGCATGAAAACCGTAAATCCAGCGTTCCATCTTCAACCCCCTCGCCCGGCTTCGCCACCCTCTCCCCCTGCAAGGGGGAGAGGGGCTGGGGGTGAGGGGGTTGAAGCGGAATGGGCGGCCGCGGCGCAAGGCGTCATCGCGAACCTCCTTTCGTCCGCTTTGCTTTGGCTGCAGACTTGGTTTCCGCCTCGTCCACCGCGACCAGGACAAAATCAATCTTGCTGGATTCGATATCAGCCCGCACCACTTTCACTCGCAGCCTGTCACCGAGACGAAAGCGCTGGCCGGTGCGTTCACCCAGCAGCCAGTGCTTGGCCGGGTCGAAGCGGAAATAATCCTGGCCCAGTTCGGAGATGTGAACCAGGCCTTCGACAAACACTTCGTCCAGCGCCACGAACAGCCCAAAGCTGGTGACCGAACTGACCGTGCCCCAGAACTCCGAGCCCAGATGCTCGCGCATGTAGTACGTCTTGAGCCAGGTCTCCACATCCCGGCTGGCGTCGTCCGCCCGCCGCTCGGTCATCGAGCAGTGCGCGCCGATGACATCAAGCTTTGACTGCGGCGGCTTCTCTCCCAGCAAGACCGACTTGATGGCGCGGTGGATCAGCAGGTCCGGATAACGCCGGATCGGCGAGGTAAAGTGCGTGTATTGCTCGTAAGCCAGACCGAAGTGGCCGACGTTGTCCGGGCTATAGACGGCTTGTCTGAGCGAGCGCAGCATCACCGTTTGCAGCAACTGGGCATCAGGGCGCGGTTTTATTTGCTCGAGCAGATGAGCATAGTCCAGGGCCCTGGGCTCATCTCCGCCCGGCAGATGCAGGCCGAACTCAGTCAGAAACTGCTGCAGCAATTCCAGCTTCTCCGGCGTGGGCCCTTCGTGTATGCGGTAAAGTCCGGGCACCTTCTTCTTGCGCAGCAAATCCGAGGCGCACACGTTGGCGGCCAACATGCACTCCTCGATCAGGCGGTGGGCCTCATTCCTGACCACCGGCTCGATGCGGGTGATCTTGCCCTGATCGTCGAAGATCATGCGCGTCTCAACGCTCTCGAAATCGATCGCGCCACGCTTCTGGCGCGCCTTGAGCAAGGCCCGATAGGCGATTTCCAAATGCTTCAAATGCGGAAGCAGCGCTGCCTGTTCATCATGCGGTTGTTCCGCGCCGGACAGCAACGCCCAGACCTGGGTGTAGGTCAGGCGCGCGTGGGAGAACATGACCGCCGGATAGAAACGATAAGACTTGATCGCACCCTGCATGCCCACCACCATGTCGCACGCCATGCACAGGCGCTCGACCTTGGGATTCAGCGAACACAGCCCATTGGACAGCGCCTCGGGCAGCATGGGAATGACGCGGCGGGGAAAATAAACCGAGTTGCCGCGCTCGTATGCGTCAAGGTCCAGCGCATCCTTCGGCTGCACATAGTGCGACACGTCTGCAATTGCGACCACCAGCCGCAAGCCGCTGCCCGCCGGTTCGCAATACACCGCGTCGTCGAAATCCCTGGCCGTCTCGCCGTCGATGGTTACCAAGGGCAGCGCCGTGATGTCCTCGCGTCCCGTCCAGTCCTTCTTCAGCACTTTCTTCGGCAAGGCAGCCGCCTGAGCCTGCGCGTGGGGAGAAAACTCGTAGGGCAGTACATGTTTGCGCAACGCGATCTCGATTTCCATCCCGGGATCGGCATAGGAGCCCAACACTTCCACGATGCGTCCCACCGGCTCGGAGTACTTGGTCGGCGGCGCAACCATTTCCACCGTCACCACCTGGCCATGTGTTGCGCCGCCAGCCTGGTCGCCGGGAATGAGGATGTCCTGGTTGATGCGGCGGTTTTCCGCCACCACGAAGCCAACCCCTTTCTCCTGGTAGTAGCGGCCCACGACGCGGGTCTGGCCACGATCCAGCACTTCGACGATCTTGCCTTCGCGCCGCCCACGCCGGTCGAGTCCTGCTTCCTTGACCAGTACCCGGTCGCCATGCAGCACCTGGTGCATTTCGCGCGGCGAAAGAAACAAGTCAGCCGATGCATCGTCCGGGATGACAAAGCCGAAGCCTTCCGGATGGCCCTCGACCCGGCCGCGAATCAGCGCAAGCTTGTCCGGCAGGCATAACTGCCCTTTGCGGTTGACCATGAGCTGGCCATCCCGCTCCATCGCGTTGAGGCGGCGCTGAAACACATCCCGCTCGTCGGGCTCGATGTCGAGCAATTGAACCAGTTCATCAACCAGCAGGGGTCGCCCCTGCTCGCCCATGACGTGCAGAGTCCATTCGCGGCTGGGCAGGGGATGCTCGTAACTCGATCGCTCCCGTTCCAGAAACGGGTCCTGATCGCGCAAGCGGTTTCGGGAACGGCTTCCGGATTTGCGGGGAGCGGATTTGGCGGGCGCTTTTCTCGTTGACAATTGGGCTTCCGGTCTTTAATATTCGCGGCTCCTGGCCCAGGTGGCGGAATTGGTAGACGCACTAGTTTCAGGTACTAGCGGGTAACTCCGTGGGGGTTCGAGTCCCTTCCTGGGCACCAGAGATAACTTAAAGGCAGCTTGCGCTGCCTTTATTTATTTTACCTCTTTCCATCCCTAGTCTGCGTTTCAGAGTTTCTCTCCGTCTATGCGGGAAAACCAACTGGAAAGCCGTTCCTTAACCGCTATGTGTAATCAAAGACGCGTTGCAAATCTTTCGCTGCCGGAGGCCCAAAGCGGACTTGATAACTCACCGGGTGCGCGCCACTTGTTTGCCGCGCGCTCTTGCTAGCGACTTGTCCAGCCGTTTGAGCATTTCGTCAGAGGAGACATATGGTCCGGATCGCCTCGCATCTTCACGCGCAGCCAGCCCCCGCGCAATGAATTCTCGCTGTGCCTCACGGTGCTCGATGCTCAAACGCACAGCTTCCAGCACAAAGCCCGACAAGGTCTCGCCTTCCTCCAAAACCGATTCAGCCGCCGCCCGCAGCGCGCTATCCACCCGCAAGGGGAGCAAAGTGGCGTTCTTCATGACGTCCCCTTTCTGTATCGCATATGCGATACAGCGTAGCGGCCACCCATCCCGCAAGCAAGCATTCCGCGCCCGGCCTTGCGGTCGGGCGATGCCGCCTTCTCTTGATCTATCCATAGCTTTGATTGCTTGGTTTCAATCCGCGCCCGGCCTTGCGGTCGGGCGATGCC
>JBAWGM010000071.1:0-2765 GCA_049592895.1 Thiobacillaceae bacterium
TAGTGCCTGACCGGAAACCAACTCACCCCAGTAAGCGCAGGCCGCCCTGAAGTAATCCGGCGACGAAGAAGCCCGTCCCGGCGTCATTCAGGGACGAATTTCCACGCAGTTACGGGGAAAGGTGGCGAATTTCTTTTGAATCTTCGAGTGCGGAGGTCGTCCAAAGAGCCAATTAAAAATACTTTGCTGATTCATCTCGCGTCTGGATGTTATTGGTGTAAAACATCGGCGGAAGAGTCTCACGTCTTTGTGATGGCCTGATCGAGGAACGCACTCATGCGAGTAGTACAAACCCCTCAGATGCACGTAGGCGAAGTTGACATCTCGGCGATCACCTTTGATCCGCGATCCCGTGACGACATCCCGAAGATATTGCGCGGCCTGCAACACATCTACACCGATCTGCCGTTGCGTAGTGCGCTGTTTCAACTGCTCGAAGCGCGGATAGCGCCGGCGGTGAGCAAGGCCAATGGGCGGCCGGGCATGAGCCTGTGGTCGATCTTCGTCTGCGGCGTGATGCGCCTGGATTTGAATATCGACTATGACCGGCTGCATGATCTCGCGAACCAGCACAGCACCCTGCGCGCCATGCTCGGGCACGGCACCTTTGACAACGAGACCTACCACTACCAAACGCTCAAGGACAACGTCAGTCTCTTCACCCCCGAACTGCTCGATGAGATCAATCAACTGATCGTCGCCTCAGGCCACCTCGTCGCTAAAAAAAAGTCCGACGAAGCCCTGCGTGGGCGGTGCGACTCCTTTGTAGTTGAAACCCACGTTCATTACCCCACCGACATCAACCTACTGTACGACGCCCTGCGCAAAGTCATCACACTTACCGCCCGGCTGTGCGAGGCGCACGGGGTCAGCGACTGGCGGCAACACGCCTACAACGTCAGGCAGGTCAAACGCAGCATGCGCAACGCGCAGAACAAGAAACGCAGCAAAGCGCAATCGGCCGAACAACAGACGAAGAATGCCACCCTGATCATCGCCGCCCATCAAGATTACCTTGAGCTGGCCCGGCACACCCTGGACAAGGCCAACAGCACGCTGGTGGGGCTTGAGCAGCACGGCTACAACAGCAAGATGGATGTACTCGCGAGACTGGAAATTGAAGGCTTCATGGCGCATGCCGAGCGCCAGATCGAGCAAACCCGATGCCGCGTCATTCAAGGCGAGGTCATCGCTCATGACGAGAAGGTGTTCTCGATCTTTGAGCCGCATACCGAATGGATCAGCAAAGGCAAGGCTGGCGTTCCGGTGGAACTGGGCGTTAAGGTCTGTCTGCTGGAAGATCAGTACCAGTTCATCCTGCATCATCAGGTGATGGAACAACAAACGGATGATCAGGTGGCGGTGCCGATGGTTGTGGCCGCCCGGAAGCGCTTCCCGCAACTGGCGGTGTGCAGCTTTGACAAAGGGTTCCATTCACCGGCAAACCAGAGTGCCTTGCACGAGCATCTGACACAGGTGGTCTTGCCCCGCAAAGGCAAGCTCTCAAAAAGCGCGCAGGAGGTGGAGCAGTCGGCCGCGTTCGTGAAAGCCCGGCGCGCTCACTCGGCGGTCGAATCGGCAATCAACGCGATCGAAGTCCATGGACTCGATGTTTGTCGCGATCATGGAATCACCGGCTTCAAACGGTATGTGGCGTGGGCGGTGGTAGCACGCAACATTCACCGCATCGGTGCGCTCTTGTGGCAGCAGGAGCAACCGCGCGTCCTCAGAAAGAGGCACAGCGCCGCGCATGCCCCACCATTTCGGCAAGCGGCTTAATCACGCCACGAGCATTTCAACATGCGCCCGATCAACCGGCGCAACGAATACGCTTGTCCAAAAACAGCGGGAAACCCTGCCCTCGACGAGAAACAGACAAAATTTCTGCCGTTTTGCGTGGACAGCCAAATTAATCGGCGCCGGGTCAGGGTGCAGGCAGGGTGTTTTTGAAAAAAACAGGGGTTTCCGGTCAAGCACTAGTTACTATGAGACGGATGGCGCAACGCCGGACCAAACTGTCTCTGCTGTCATAACGACTTCAATAAGGAAGGACAGCAGTAACTCTCCATTCATCAGTCACGGGAAGGGAATCTACGGGCTTCGGCCCCAACCTGACTCAAGCATCCCGCTTCCTACCCCTTCGCCCCAAGAAGCGTCAGAGATTGCGGCACCGGAGTTGGACATCAGACCGATCTCATCGTTTGGTGCATTCTGGCAACGCGACTGGGTTAATTGGAAAAAGACAACACCCCGCATCCTCGGCCAGTTCCCCGGAAACTCTGAGTCAATCGATTTCGCGGGTCAGAATGGAATCTACGTTCTCTACGATGGACATCACCCGGTCTATGTCGGGCAGGCAATCGTCAATAGCTTGGGAGACAGACTGCGTGCGCATACAACGGACAAACTTCCCGGAAGGTGGACACGGTTCTCCTGGTTCGGAATGCTGCCTGTTTCCCCGACGGGAACTCTTGTTGCATTCAACTCGGGCATCACGGAGCAGAAATTTGTGGATGCTGTGGAGGCACTCTTGATTGAAATACTCGAAGTGCCGCTTAACCGGAAGAAGGGAAATGGTAGTGTAGGAACGGAGTACAACCAGGTACGCGATCCCGACCTGAAGAAGCAGGACATCGCCAATCTGATGGGGCAGTTTCAACAGGCAATTCTTCAAGGTTGATGGCCTTCAGAGGATGCGCAGAAGGAGTCCGACATGACAGGTGACAGCCCACGCAGAATGGTCGCAACCCCGGACAGCTTTTCCG
>JBAWGM010000072.1:0-1570 GCA_049592895.1 Thiobacillaceae bacterium
CTATAAATCATTCCCCAGTTGCACAGACAACAATAGTATGTATAATACGAATCGTTCGTATTCCCGTTGATAAATAGGGATTGCCCATGGAAGCTTACCCAGCCAGTCCGGATGCCGGCGAAGTCAATGAACAACCCGATCGATTCCGGGCAAACGAGAGTCGGGAGATTTCCAGCGCATCCCTGTTTTGTTTCGGCAGAAATGAAGTGTTCATCGAGCATCGAGGCGAGCAGTACCGCTTGCGGCAGACGCGCGCCGGCAAATTGATGCTGACGAAGTGAGGCAACCCCTATGTATGTGTGCGTCTGCCAGCAGGTCACCGATCGGGACATTCATCAAGCCGTGGCCCAGGGAGCGTGCCGCATGCGCGACTTGCGCAAGCAACTGGGCGTGAGTTCGCAGTGCGGGAAATGCGCGGGATGCGCCAAGGCCGTATTGCAGGAAGCACGCGCGGCATGCGCGCATTCATCCCGCCTCCAGCCGGCCTGAGGTGGAAAATCCCTTTGCAATAAGGTCAAGAGACCGAGCGAAACCGGGGACCGGCCTTTCGAGATAATTGGCAGCATAGCTAATCATTTGCACTAAGCGCTACTTACAGACCTAGCGTCAGCCAGCCAGTCCGGTGCTCCGGGCAAGCCAGCAAATTTATGTACTGACTTGCAAGGGGTTGGGATGAAGCAAACAAGGCGTGTTTTGACGGGTCTAGAGAATCAATCCGAGCTGATGGCGGGGGCCTTCCATCACCTGCGCAACGCAATGGAAACCGGCTCGGGACGCTCGCGCGCGATCGCATGCATGTTATTCACCTGTTTGGCGCAAGACGAAACGCTGGGTACCGCGTCGTGTGACGCGTGCCGAGGGCTGGATGAATGCCTCGAAGGGATGACGGAATCGTCCGCCCGGAGAGCGCGGCCGTGATGGGTGAGCCCTCCAGGCGCCCCCCCATTTTGGGCGAACCTGCCACTATATTGACTTGTATATGCTTAGGCTTGGCGTTGACGCTGTCAGGCTGCGGTGGCGGCGGTACTGAAGAGATGGATTCTGCCGCGGCGGTTCAAGCTAACCTGGAGCTACTGGGTAAAAAACTATTCGAGGACACCAATCTCTCGGAGCCGGCTGGCCAGGCTTGCGCCACCTGCCACGCCGCCGCTCACGACTTTACCGATCCCCACCAGAACACGCCCACTTCCCAGGGTGTCCATACCGGACTGTTCGGCAAACGCAACACCCCGACGGCTGCCTACGCACAGTTTTCTCCACCATTCCGTTACGACACCGGAGGCGGTACCTATGTCGGCGGCCAGTTTCTGGACGGACGGGCCTCGATGCTGGAGGACCAAGCCAAACAGCCTTTCCTCAACCCGGCAGAAATGGCCAACCTCAATCGACAGGCCGTGGTGGACAAGGTGCGCAACGCCACCTATGCGCCGCTGTTCCTTCAGGTGTTCGGCGCGGGCTCGCTGGACAACGCCGATCAGGCTTACGATCGGATTGTGCAGGCGATCGCTGCGTTCGAGCGCACGAAGACTTTTGCGCCCTTCACATCGAAATTTGACTATTTCCTTAAGGG
>JBAWGM010000073.1:0-5137 GCA_049592895.1 Thiobacillaceae bacterium
GAAGCCGAGGAGATCTTCCGCTTCATCACCTTCTGGAAGAAACATCACGGGGAGAATCCCCGCCACCTCGTCTTCGATTCGCGCCTGACCACCTATGCGCATCTGGCGCGCCTGGAGGCCATGGCCATCACTTTCATCACGCTGCGCCGGCGATCTGCCAAGCTGCTCGCTGAAATCAAAGACCTGCCGGCTTCGAGCTGGCGCCGCGTAAGCCTGGATGTGCCCGCGCGCAAGTTCAAGACGCCGCGGGTGTTTGAACAGCCGGTCGTCCTGGCCGGAGCGACCTTCCGGCAACTCTTTGTCCTCGACCTGGGTCACGAGGATCCGACGATCCTGCTCACCAACGATCGCCAAAGCAGCCCCGCCAAGCTGCTCACCCGCTACGCTCAGCGCATGCTCATCGAGAACGCACTGTCCGATGCGGTGCGCTTCTTCCACATGGACGCGTTATCCTCGGCCGTCGGTCTCAAGGTCGATTTCGATATGGCCCTGCTGGTCATCGCCAGCGGCCTCTACCGTCTGCTGGCCCAGTGCATGCGTGGTTACGCGGACGCTCAAGCACGCCACATCTTCCGCGATCTCATCGACACCCCAGCCGACGTCACGGTTTCCAGGCGCGAGGTCCACGTGCACTTCCACCGCCGAGCCCACCTGCCGATTATCATCGCTTCCGGGATGCTCGATTCGCCGGTCCAGGTCCCTTGGTGGCAAGATTACACCCTGCGCATGAGCGCCTAGCCGATACAAAAACCGGTTCGATGTTAGGTCAATTACGGTGCGTGGAAATCCAGGCTAGATCGATAGTCTGGATTTGATCCCACGCCGTCGCGCCGCCGATGGCCGGCGCAATATCGGCAATCAATGGAGTTTGCGCGGGGTCGAGGCGCAGGGTCGCCACTTCATTCCAATTTAGCGTAAGCACAGGCTGCACCACTGTATCCACACGCAGCACATTAGGCCAGCGGATTTCCAGATGGTTGCGTTCCGGCAGCGATTCAATCTGGGTGCTGGGCTTGGGTGGCGGCGGGGCTTCGCCGCCCTCGCCTGCATCCTGAAAAATCGACAACGGCACACCAAACACGTTCACATATTCAGGCATGAACAGTTGTCGTTCCACGCCATCCGGGCCGACAACCGGCTCGGTATCGTAGCCAACCCGACGCAAGCCCCGGCCAATGACCTGTTCGCACAGAAGCTGACTGGTAAATGCCCGCAGGCCCATGATGTGGGTCACGTTCTTGGCATCCCAGCCTTCGGATAGCATGGCCACAGAGATGACACTCTGCAAATCCTGCCCGGACTGCCCGCGCTTGCCGACGTTGTCCACGATTTCCCTCAGCAGTTCTTCCTTTTTCAGTGCAAGAAGGCGCTGCTTGCGATCCGCAGGAATCGCTGCCGTCTCGATAATGGCGTGTAAGCGCGCTTCATAGTCCTTATCTGTGCTTGATGTTTCGCCGATCTCGGCTTTATCCAGCACTTTCGAATCGACCCGCAGGGTTCTTTCCGGCGCGTGCAGTTCCGGCCAGTGTGCGTCTCCGCTGTTGAAATAGCGCTCGATGCGGGCGGCGGTTTCGGTGCGGTTGCACACCGTCAACATGACGGGGGGCGAGGCGTGCCCCGCCGCTTGCCAGTCTTCCAGCGCCTTCCGCCAATCCGCGCAGGGTGTAGGCCTGCTGCACCAGTGCCGGCAAGGGCTCGTGAGGCTCCGCGCCTCGGCGGTTCAGGTCCTCTGATACTTCCTTTTCACGATACAGGTGATACAGCTTGGGGCGCAGGCTCTTCGGGTCCGGGATTGCGCCATCGCGCACCACCACGCGGGGCGTTTTCACCAACCCGGCCTCAATAGCGTCGTTGAGGCCAAAGTCCGACACAATCCAGTCGAACAAACGCTGCTCGGTATTGGTTTTGCCAGTCGGCGCAAACGGCGTGGCGGACAAATCGAAGCAGCGGTTTATCCGCAATTCCTTGTGAATGCGATCCAGCCCCTCGATCCAGCGGGTGGATTCCTCCAAGTCTATCCCCTGCTCTTCCGCCTGCTTTTTGCTGATCTTGATGTCCGCCGGAATGCGGTAGGCGTGGTGCGCCTCGTCGTTGATGACGGCGATATCCTTATAGCCTGACAGTTTTCCCAGCACGCGCTTCACAAACGCCTTGTCACTCTCCCTGCCCTTTTTCACCACCGAGCGCTCGGGCTCTTTCAAGGGCATCAGGCTGTGCCAGTTCTCAACCAGCAGTTCCGCCTGATTGAGTTTTTGCCGCAGAGCTTCCGAAGGGCACAAGCCAAACTCGTCGTAATAATTCGCCGGGTTGCCCGGATACAGCACCTGCAAGCGCTCCTTCACCGTCAGCCCTGGCGCCACAATAAAGAAGGTGCGGGAAAAATCCTTGTTCCGCTTGGGGTAAGTCAGCGCATTCAACACCTGCCAGGTGATGATCATTGCCATAGGTGAGGTAGGAGTGGATTCCCAGTTCCCAGGTGTCACGGATGGCCTTGATTCATTTCCGGCTCCTGGGTCAGGTCTTCGTCCTTGCGGTCCTTAACGTCGCGCTTGTTGGTGAAGGGCTGAAAGTTGGAGCCGTATTTGATGCCGTAGGGCGGGTCGAGGTAGATCATCTGCACCCGCCCGGCCATGCTCTCATTTTGCAGCAGCGAGTTCATCACCAGCAGGCTGTCGCCTGAAATCAGCCGGTTGCTCCAGCCTTTTTCGTGCTTGTAGAAGTCAACTGCTTCTCTTAAGGGCAGGTTTTCGAAAGGGGCTTCGAAGAGGCCGGGTTGGAAAGCTTTGGCCGCGCCGCTTCCCCTCACCCCAGCCCTCTCCCCGCCACGCGGGGAGAGGGCGTCCATGTGCTTGCGCAACGCCGACAGGATGCTCATGGGGTCGATGCGCTCGTGGACATGCAGGCTCACGGTATCCACTTCGAAACTGGTGCGCTCGGCCTTGCTCGCCCAGTTGAGATAGGGGCTGGACTGGCGCTTGAGTTCTTCGAGCGCGTCGCGCATGGCGGTTTCATCGCCACTGGCCAGCGCGTCGTCGATGATTTTCTCTACCTGGGCGCGGCCATGGTCGAATTGCAGCGCAGGGTCGATGTGCGGGTCGTAACACCAGCGGGTGGTGGGCTGCCCGGGATCGGTCTCGGGCGTGACGACGCCCACGTCGGGGTTGTTCTTGCGCTTTTGCTCGTGGCGGTAAGACAGAATGGCCGCTTCGCTTTGGGCCTGCGGGTTCTTGCTTCGTTCTTTTGCCGCCGGTTTTTTTTCGGCTTTGCGTGCTTCAAGCGGCAGTTCCCGCGGCTTTTGCTGAGGTTCCAGCGCAAAGCCGTCGTCCAGATTGTCCTTGTCCGACATGGCCGGTTATCCCCCTGTTGCTTTCCGCCGCAAGCCTAGCACAAAGCCGCTCCCCAAGAACCCGGCAGCAAGATAGGCGATGGAAGTTGGAAATCATTTTCTCTTGCCCGGACAAACCCCGAACCAAAGCAGCCCTGGAAATAGAAACGGGGTCCTCAGACCCCGTTCCATGTTTGCCTGTAACAACCCGGCCGGATCAAACCCGGCGCTTAAATTCGTTGGTCCGCGTATCGATCTCGATCCTGTCGCCGATTGCGACGAACGCCGCCACCTGGACTTCGTAGTGGGTGGGCTTGATGCGGGCCGGCTTCATGACCTTGCCGGAGGTGTCGCCACGCACGGCGGGCTCGGTGTATTCCACCTCTCGCACCACGGTGGTGGGCAGGTCTACAGATAAGGCCTTGCCTTCGTAGAACACCACTTCCACCGGCATGCCGTCATCCAGGTAATTGAGCGCATCGGTCATATTGTCCGGTTCAATTTCATACTGGTTGTAGTCCGAGTCCATGAAGACATACATGGGATCGGCGAAGTAGGAGTAGGTGCACTCCTTTTTATCCAGCACCACCAGGTCGAATTTTTCGTCGGCCTTGTAAACGCTTTCAGTGCCTGCGCCGGAAAGCAGGTTCTTGAGTTTCATCTTGACCACAGCGGAGTTGCGGCCGGATTTGTTGTAGTCGGCCTTTTGCACAATCATGGGATCGGAACCGATCATTACCACGTTGCCGGCACGGAGTTCCTGGGCGGTTTTCATCTTGACTGCATCCTGAAGAAGGTTATAAAAAACAGAGCATTATAACTTACTTGTGGCAAATTTCACCAGTGCTTCGGACAGGCTGGGAAGGGCTGCAAGCTGGCCTTTCCAGCGATGCGCGTGCGCCAGCCAGCCGGGGAGAGTTTCCAGCCAATCCGGGGCCAGAGGGTCACCCTGATTCCAAGCCAAAAACAGGTCTTGCAGTTGCGCTGCCAACTGCGGCGAAGCGCCTTCCAGATAGCGGTCCAGCCAGGCTCGGACCTTCTTCCCATGGACATCCCCTTGCTGCACATACGCCTGCCACAGGACGGGCCGGCCGGCAAACTGGGCGCACACGAAAGAATCCTCGCCCCGCACGATATTCAAATCGCAGGCCCACAACAGCCGGTCGTACTTGTCTTGCGCAAGAAATGGCAAGACGTGCACGCTGAGGCTGCCGCGCTCCAGGCGCTCGCCCACCTGAGCCCGGCTTTGGCCAAAATACGCCAAAGCCGGCGCCAGCGCCTTGCTCTCCGGCACTAGGCAGCTTACCGGGCGGGCGTGGCCAGCAAGACTTTCCAGCAGTGCGGGAATCGCGGCGTTTTCATAGGCAAACAGGGAAACCCGCAACTCTCCAGTCTGCGGCAAAGGCAGTCCCAACTCTTGCCAAAAGGCGGCCCTGGCCTTGGCATCCAGTTGAAACGACTCGACGTCCTCGATCAATCCTTGCTCGCGCAACAGTCCGCCTGTGGCTCGCGTGTAACCGGGAAAGAAAAAGTACCGGACCAGCGGCAAACGCGGATGGGGTGAGGCCAGGCCGTGGCACCCTTCCACCCACGGCTCGGCTGACAGGTATTCAAGATTGAGCCAGACCGGCTTTACTGGTTGTGCCGCCATGGCCTGCAGAAAGGACTCCGGCAGCTCGCGGGCAAAGGCCTCGATGACCAGATCATGCGGAACGATTTGGCCAAGCGCGCCAGCCCAGCGTCGCACTCCAACCCCACGCCAGTTCTGGCTCTCGGCCTGCTGCGCAATATCGGGATGGAGTCGGCTGAAGG
>JBAWGM010000074.1:0-3372 GCA_049592895.1 Thiobacillaceae bacterium
CCTTGCCGGATTTGACGAAGTCGCCCACGGCCTGGTCATATTTCCTCGCCGAAGCGTAGTCTCCTTCACCTTGAACCTTGGACTTGGGGGTGCTGGATTTCATTTGGCTTTCTCCTGAAGTAATTGCCGGGCCCCGTGCAAGGCGCGCCTTGCATTCTGTGGAACCTGGACTGTGAGCTTCCATTGTCGGAAAGCGGCCTGGACGTCACAGTCGGACGTCTTTGCAGGACCGCGTAGGAATAAGCCGAAAAGATGTCGGACGGAACTTACATGGCCGCAAGGCCTGCAAGCAGAGGCTCAGCCCAAAGCGCCAGAAAGTCCGGATCAGGGGAACGCCTCAAACCCGCGCCTTGAGGTATTCGGCCAGACGGCGCATGGCGGTGGAGGCGTCATCCGGCGCCAGGTCCACCTCGATCAGGCTGGGCCGATCGCGCGTTGCCAAGCATCGGTCGCCATCTCGATGCCCTTAATGATCTTGTCATCTGCGAAACCGATAGTATCGCCTGGCAAATTCGATTGTCGCGCGACGTTAACTATCGTCAAGGCACTAACGCTTCGAAGTAGGGGACGTCCCGCCTTCCTATAGGAGAACAAGAGAATGCGAAAGCTCGTCTTTCCACTCGTGATCAGTGCCGGCATGTTTGCAGCCGCCACAGCGGCCCTTGCGGTGAATTCCGCCTTCGACACTCGTTCGCAGGGCGTAAAGACCCTTGCCGTATACGGCGACGCGCCCTACGGCACTGCGCCCACGGATACGGCGGAGTTCGCGGCGACTCCGGCGTTTATCGCCTCGATCAACGCCGATCCCGATGTCTCGCTGGTGCTCCACGTGGGTGACATCCACTCGGGCAAGCAGTTCTGCACCGAGGCTTACGACCGATCGATCTACGACCTGTGGACAGCATTCCAGCATCCCCTCGTGTACACACCCGGCGACAACGAATGGACCGACTGCCACAAGACCGGTGAAGGCGGCGGCGCGTACAACGCGGGCACAGGACAAATTGACTTCAAGCGGGATGCGGGCGGAAATCTGATCGACTATGCGGGCGGCAATCCGGTCGATAACCTGGACCTCATCCGTTCGATCTTTTTCGCCAACCCCGGTTACGCGCTTGGGGAACACAAACTGGTGCTTTCGCAGTCCCTTTACTTCGATAAGAAGAATCATCCGAGCGACGGCAACTACGTTGAGAACGTCATGTGGGAGCAGGCACGGGTTCTGTACGTGACCATCAATATTCCCGGCGGCTCGAATAATGACAGCGACGTCTGGTACGGCTCTCCAAGTGAGAGCCCGCAGCAAAAGGATGAGCGCGAGGAACGGACCGCTGCCGATCTGCGCTGGCTTGACGCCGCCTTCGCGAGCGCCAGCTCAGATGGCGTCGTCGCTGTGGTGATTCAGACCCAGGCCGACATGTGGGATCTCGACGGCAAGACGCCAAGCCACCTAGCGCAATACAAGCCGTTCATCGACAGCATTGCGTCGCACACTGCGGCATTCGGCAAGCCGGTGATACTCTTCAACGGCGACTCGCACACTTACCGCTCGGACAACCCACTCGTGCCCGGCGCGCCCTGCGTTATCGAGTCATCGTCAGGCGGCTCGAAAGTCGCATGCGCCGATGACGCTTATGACAATCAGCCCAACGGCTACAACGTGCCGAATTTTCACCGCGTCGTCGTCCACGGCAGCACCTTTCCCCTGGAGTGGCTCAAACTCAGGGTCAATCCGCGCGCCAACGCCGCCAATGGTGCGAACGCCTTCGGTCCGTTCAGCTGGCAGCGCATGATTCAGCAGTAATGGAGTAAACCGGCCTTGAGATGCCACGTGCGTGGACGATCATCGTCCGCGCACGTGCCAACGCCCGCGAGCCAGCGGCGATCAGCGGCGCGCACGCGCATTTCGGGACGCGCGGCCCGGTCTGCCGACGATGATAGAAAAAGACCGGCTTTCCAGTTCCAATCAACCCTGCCATACCGGTACTCGACGGCCAGTATCAATGCTCGCGGCGCGTCGATAATTCCTCCATCAGGAGCCGCGTCTCCAAGCGTTGCAGGGCTGCCGTTACACGATTCGAATTATCGGTCAGTTCGTCCAACATCCGCTTCACCTTCACGATGCTGACTTGCGAAGAATTCACAGTGTCAAGAATCGTTTCGCAAATGTTATGCATCGCGCGATGGGGTACATCAAGCGACTCGTAGTCTGGATCTCCGTCAAACGCCTTGCCCAAGCCGAGGTGCCAGCGACCAAGCGCGCATTCGTCATGACTAATGTGCAAGTCCCTCAAGTTGAGATCGCCTCTTCTCTGGCTCTTCATATACGCGAACACGGCGTCTACCAGCAGCGTTTTCTGCCAGGTATGGCTGAGTTGGGCCATGCGTAGCATGCCTACCGCCGACGCGGGCCAGTGATGGTCGGCCTTCAGAAAGGCGAGGTATTCCTCGGGCGCCAGAGCCGGGCTGATCCAGTAGCCCTGCCCTTCATTGCAGCCGCAGTGGATCAGCGTGTTGTACACACCTTCCGTCTCGATGCCTTCGACAACGGTCTTCAGACCCAGCATCTGCGCCATTGCCACGCTTGCCTTGACCAAGGTAGCGCTCTTGGGCGAACTGAGCATTCTCAGCACAAAGCTCTGGTCCATCTTGATCGCCCCGAAGGGCAAGCGATTGAGACTGTCCAGCGAAGAATATCCGGTGCCGTAGTCGTCCATGGACAGTTGCACGCCCTCGGCGATCAGGGCTTCAAGGCTGCTGGTTGTGGCTTCGCTGGCGGTAACCCTCTCCGTCTCGGTAATCTCGATTTCCAATTGGCTGCTGCTGATCGCGCCAGACGCAACGGCTTCGCGTACCAGCGCCAGCAGGCGTGGCGTGTCCAAATCCTGCGCCGTGACGTTGAGCGCAATTGTCGTCTCTTCATTTACGATGCGGATGTGCTGAAAATCCTCCACCAATCGCGGAAACATGGCCTGTGTGATCTCCGGTACAAGGCCATGGGTGATGGCGACTGGGATGAAGGCATCGGGACGCACAATCGTCTGTTCGTCACGCTGCCAGCGAATCAGAGCTTCGGCGCCGCTGATCTGTCCCGTCAGAAACGACACCTTCGGCTGATAAAAGAACCGAAATTCACCCTCTTTCAGGGCATGCCTAACCTCTGCCGCAGTGACCTGCATGATTGCTCCGCTCAACAATGTACGCCGCGATACCTGCTGGGTAAGACAAGTCATTCATGGGTGGCCCCTTGGTTGGCCTTTGGTAGGCGGACCCCTTCGGACAGTAATTGCACTGGCACGTTCGAAAAGGCTTTGCCCCATCTTTACAGTCTAGCTTGAATTTCCGACCGAAGAATGTTGCACGAGATCCGAT
>JBAWGM010000075.1:0-14624 GCA_049592895.1 Thiobacillaceae bacterium
CCCATGAACAGCGCGGTGATGGCGCCGATGATCAGGATGAAGCTGAGCGCCGTATCCGAGAGTTCGAACAGCGGCGACATGCGCGCCACCATGAAGATGCCGGCGGTCACCATGGTGGCGGCATGGATCAGCGCGGAAATCGGCGTCGGGCCTTCCATGGAATCCGGCAGCCAGACATGCAGCGGAACCTGGGCGGACTTGCCCATGGCGCCGATGAACAACGAGATGCAGATCACCGACATCAGCGACCACGCAGTGCCGGGCAGGATTTCAACAGCGGTATCGGCGAACTGCGGGGCCGCGGCGAACACCGTGGCGTAATCCATGCTGTTGAACCAGGTGTAGATCGCGGCGATGCCGAGCAGGAAACCGAAATCCCCCACCCGGTTCACCAGGAAGGCCTTGAGGTTGGCGTAGATCGCGCTCGGGCGTGTGTACCAGAAACCAATCAGCAGGTAGGACACCAGGCCCACGGCCTCCCAGCCGAAGAACAGCTGCAGGAAGTTGTTCGACATCACCAGCATCAGCATGGAGAAGGTGAACAGCGCGATGTAGCTGAAGAAGCGCTGGTAGCCCGGATCGTCGTGCATGTAGCCGATGGTGTAGATATGCACCATCAGGGAGACAAAGCTCACCACCAGCATCATCAGGGCGGTAAGCGGATCGATCAGAAAACCGACCTCAAAGCGCATGTCGCCCGAGGTCATCCAAGTGTAGACCGTCCCGTTAAAGCTGTGCCCGGCGTTCACATCCTGAAAAACGAACATCGAGGCAACAAAGGCCACTGCCACCCCGGCAATGGTGACCACATGGGCCAGGGTCCGGCCGATGAACTTGCCGAACAGTCCGGCCAGCACCGCCCCAATCAGCGGCGCCAGCGGAATGATCAGGTAAAGTGGTCTCATGCTCAGCCCTTTAGTTGATCCAGGTCATCGACGTTGATCGTATTCATATTGCGGAACAACACCACCAGTATGGCCAGGCCGATCGCGGATTCCGCTGCCGCCACGGTGAGAATGAAGAACACGAATATCTGTCCCGCTATGTCGCCCAGGTAATGGGAAAAGGCAATGAAGTTGAGGTTGACCGCAAGCAGCATCAGTTCAATGGCCATCAGCAGAATGATCACGTTCTTGCGGTTGAGAAATATTCCCAGCACGCTCAGCGCAAACAGGATTCCACCCAGCACCAGATAATGGGACAGTGCAATCATGGTCTGCCTTCCTCCCAGTCCTCTGCCGCCGGGGTGGCCGGCACCCGTTCTTCGGAGCGCATGCTTACAAGGCGCACCCGCTCATTGCGCTTCACCCGCACCTGTCTGGCGGGACTGGTGTATTTGGTGTCCTTGCGCTTGCGCATGGTGAGGGCGATGGCGGCCACAATTGCCACCAGCAGGATGACGGAAGCAATTTCAAACGGATAGACGTAATCCGTGTAAAGCAAGCGGCCCAGTTCCTTGGTGTTGCTGTAACCTTCCGGCCTTGCCGCGGGACTGGGCATGGCCGACAGGGCGAAATACTTTCCCCCAAGCACCACGGCCATTTCCAGCATCAGCAACACCACTACCGGCACCGCCAGCGGCAGGTAATCCCAGAAGCCCTCTCTGAGTTTGTCCAGGTTGATGTCCAGCATCATCACCACGAACAGGAACAGCACCATTACCGCACCGACATAAACCAGCACCAGGGTGACGGCAAGGAATTCCGCTTCCAGCAGGATCCACAACCCGGCGGCGGTGAAAAACGCCAGCACCAGGTTGAGCGCCGCATGGACCGGATTGCGGGCGGTAATCACACGCAGCCCGGCGAATAGCAGGATGGCGGAAAAGAAGTAAAAGGAGAAGGCTTGGAAATTCATTGTTTTTCGTGAGGCGTGAGGAGTACAGGGCAAGGCAGAATGCGCAACCGGCAAGGCCCGGGACCTGAAGCGTGAGGCGCAATTGCACCACGGCCCTGAATGAATTGACTCCTCACCCCTCTCCCCTCACGTTTTTCTTCCTTACCGGTATTTCGCATCTGCTGCCCGGTCCTGGGCGATCTGTTCCTCATACTTGTCACCGATTGCCAGCAGCATGGGCTTGGTGTAATAGAGGTCTCCCCGTTCTTCCCCGTGGTATTCCAGAATGCGGGTTTCCACTATGGAATCCACCGGGCAGGATTCCTCGCAGAATCCGCAGAAAATGCATTTGGTCAGATCGATATCATAGCGGGTGGTGCGCCGGGTGCCGTCCTCCCGCTGTTCGGATTCGATGGTGATGGCCAGGGCCGGGCAAACGGCTTCACAAAGTTTGCATGCAATACAGCGTTCTTCGCCATTGGGGTAACGGCGCAGTGCATGCAGGCCGCGAAAGCGCGGCGACTGGGGTGTCTTTTCTTCCGGAAACTGGACGGTGATCTTGCGCGAGAACAGATACCGACCGGTGATCGTCATGCCTTTGAGCAGCTCGATCAGCATGAAGCTCTTGGCGATGTCCTTGACCCATTCGACGGGGCTCCGGCTTGGCGCCCTGGTTTCAGTCTGCTGGCTCATTGCATGCCCATCAGTGGAACAGGTAGCCCCAGCGAGTCTGCATGGCGGCACCCTCCACAAAGATCCAGAGCAGGGTGACGGGGATGAACACCTTCCAGCCCAGACGCATGATCTGGTCGTACCGGTAGCGTGGGAAGGTGGCGCGGAACCACAGGAACAGGAAAAGCATGCTTGCGATCTTCAGCAGCAACCAGAATAATCCGTCCGGCAAGAAGGTCAGCGGTGACAGCCAGCCGCCCAGGAACATGACTGAGGCCAAGGTGGAAATCAGGATCATGTTGGCGTATTCGGACAGGAAGAACATCGCAAAAGCCATGCCCGAGTATTCGATCATGTGCCCGGCCACGATCTCGGCCTCCCCTTCAACGACGTCGAACGGCGCCCTGTTGGTCTCCGCCACACCGGCGATGAAATAAACCACGAACAGCGGCAGCAGCGGCCAGACATACCATTGTTGAATGCCGCCCGCCTGTCCGCGCACGATATCCGTCAAATTCAGGCTCTGCGCAGCCATTAGCACGCCGACCAGGGCGAAGCCCATTGCGATCTCGTAGGACACCATCTGGGCGGCGGAGCGCATCGCACCGAGAAAGGCGTACTTGGAGTTGGAAGCCCAGCCGGACACGATCACCCCATACACCCCCATGGAAGTGACGGCCATTATGTAGAGTAGGCCGGCGTTGATATTGGCCAGCACCAGGGTGTCGGTAAAGGGGATGACCGCCCAGGCGGCCAGTGCAGGCGCAATTGCAAGGATGGGTCCGAGCAGAAACAGCGACTTGTTGGCGCCGGTCGGGATGATGATTTCCTTGAACAACAGTTTCAGTGCGTCAGCGATGGGCTGCAACAGCCCCTGGTAGCCCACCCGGTTGGGGCCGATGCGCACCTGCATGAAGCCAATGACCTTCCTCTCTGCGTAGGTTAGGTATGCCACACAAACCATCAGAGGCACGACGATCATTAGAATCTTGATCAGCGTCCAGAGGGCGGTCAGCAGCATGCTCCATCCCATCTCAGGCAGGCTCCACGGTGATGTCACCGAACATCGGGCCCAGCCCTGCGGTCAGCGGATGTCCCGCCGCAACACGCACACAGTTGTCAGGCAAATGGTCATCCTGCTCCACCTTCAGATTGATCACTTCGTGGCCCTGGCGGACCGCCGCCATGGCGCCGGGCTCCAACCCCAGGCGGATCATCAATTCGCCCGCCATATAGGCAGCCGGCAACGCAGATTCGCGGGTGCGTTGCAACGAGCCTGCGCGCCGCACGATGGCGTCGGACTGATAAAGTGGCACTTCGCCAATGCGCTGCAATTTGGCGCTTGCTGCAGTCAGACTTAGCGCAACGGCGGTAACCGTATTGTTCAGCACGGCATTGACTGCCGCTTGAGGATCATCCCCCAGAACCTCGCGAGCCACGGACTCTGCGGTATCCTGGTCAAAGCCTTCCAGCCGCAGCAAGTTTCCCAATACACGCAACACCTTCCAGGCCGGGCGGGCTTCACCGTGCGGCTTGACCACAGCGTGGAAACGCTGCACCCGTCCTTCCATGTTGATGAAGGTCCCTGCGGTCTCGGTAAACGGTGCAATCGGCAGCATCACGTCGGCGTAATCGAGGGCCTTGTGCCGGTAGGCGGACAGCGCCACGACGAATTCGGCCGCGGCCATGGCCCGCATGGAAAGAGCTCCATCATTGCAATCCAACTCGGGCTCGGCCCCCAGCAGCAAATAGGCTCTGCGCGGCTGCTCCAGCATGGCGCGGGCATTCAGCCCGGTCAGCCCAACCTCCTTGCCCAGCGGACCGCGACCCGGAATGGCCCCGGCCGCTTGCGCGCCCACGCTGTTGCCGGCCTCCGACAGCACACCGAAGGAGGCGCCGATGAATTCCGCCAAAGTCTCGGCCAGATAATGAATCTGGCCATAGGCGGGATGATGTTGAGCCAGGCTGCCGAGCAATACGGCGCTGGGGCCGTTCGCGCCCAGGCTTTGGGCGATCGCGCGGGCGGTTGTAGAAACGGCGATTGCTTTAAGCTTGACGGGGGCTGCAGCGCCCCTGAGTTCGGCCAGGGCCTTGAGCACCTGGGCCAGCATTTGCACCATCCGCTCCGGCGCTACAATCGCCTCGTTGGCCACTCTGCAGTACGCGTCCTCATGCACCGGATTGATGAGGTTCAAGTCTGCCCGGTGTTTCTTCACTGTCTGACGCAGGCGATGGGCGATGAGGGGGTGCTCCTTGCGCAGGTTTGAACCGACCACCAGTATCTGCCTGAGCTCGGATAGTTCCTCAACGTTCATACCCAGCCAGAACATCCCTTGCGCTTTTTCATCCAGAGAAAAATCCGACTGCCGAAGACGGTGATCCACATTGCCGCTGCCCAGGCCGCGCACCAGCTTTTGCAGGAGGTAGAGTTCCTCCACCGTTTGGTACGGGGTGGCCAGGGCGCCAATCTGCTCGGGACCATGCCGGTCCGCCACAGACCTAAGGACATGGGCCACATGTTCAAGCGCTACTGGCCACTCTACCTCCACCCACTCCCCATTCTTCTTGATCAAGGGCCGGGTCAGACGCTCCTCGACGTTGAGACCCTCATAGGAAAAGCGGTCGCGGTCAGAAAGCCAGCACTCGTTCAAGCTTTCATTCTCCATGGGCAGGACCCGCATCACCCGGTCGCCCATGGTCTGGATCTGCAAATTGGAACCCAGTCCGTCATGCGGGCTGACCGACCTGCGCCGTGACAGTTCCCAGGTGCGCGCCGAATAGCGGAAGGGTTTGGAGGTGAGCGCGCCTACCGGGCACAGGTCAATGATGTTGCCGGACAGTTCTGAATCGATGGTCTGATTGATGAAGGGCATGATTTCCGCGTGCTCGCCACGAAACGCCTGGCCCATTTCCATGATGCCGGCGATTTCCTGCCCGAAGCGCACACAGCGGGTGCAGTTGATGCAGCGCGTCATGTCCGTGGCCACCAAGGGCCCAAGGTCCTTTTCCGTCACCACGCGCTTCACTTCCTGATAGCGGGAATTACTCGCCCCGTACCCCACCGCCAAGTCCTGCAGCGCGCACTCGCCGCCCTGATCGCAAATCGGGCAATCCAGGGGATGGTTGATGAGAAGGAATTCCATCACCCCCTTTTGCGCCTCGATTGCGTACTCGGACCGCGTCATCACCTTCATTCCATCCGTAACGGGCGTGGAGCAGGCCGGCAGCGGCTTGGGCGCCTTGTCCACCTGAACCAGGCACATGCGGCAGTTGGCTGCGATCGACAACTTCTTGTGGTAGCAAAAATGCGGAATATAGATGCCCGCCTTGTTAGCCGCATCCATGATGGTGAAGCCGGATTCGACTTCAACTGAATTGCCGTCGATTTCGATACTTGCCATCGCCTATCCCTGCACCTTGCACTGCTTGTATTCGATGTGGTGCTCGAACTCGTCACGGTAGTGCTTTAACATGCCCTGCACCGGCATCGCCGCCGCGTCGCCGAGCGCGCATATGGTGCGTCCCGCAATATTGGCTGCGACATTATCCAGCAAATCGAGATCTTCAGGCCGGCCCTGGCCATGTTCGATGCGATGGACCACGCGATAAAGCCAGCCGGTACCTTCCCGGCAGGGCGTGCACTGGCCGCACGATTCATGCTGGTAGAAATAGGCCAGGCGCTCCAGGGCACGCACCATGCAGACTGAATCGTCCATTACGATGACCGCGCCGGAGCCCAGCATGGAACCCGCCCTGGCGATCGAATCAAAATCCATGGTGCAGCTCATCATGATCTCCGCCGGCAGGACGGGCGCCGATGAACCGCCGGGAATTACCGCCTTTAGCTGGCGGCCCGCGCGCACTCCGCCCGCCATGTCCAGCAGAACCGCGAACGGGGTGCCCATCGCCACTTCAAAGTTGCCCGGCTTGTTCACATGCCCGGAGACGGAAAAAAGCTTGGTCCCGCCATTGTTCGGTTTGCCCAACTCGAGGAACTGCTGCCCTCCCTCGCGCATGATGTAGGGGATGCTGGCCAGGGTCTCCGTATTGTTGATCGTGGTGGGCTTGCCATACAGGCCGAAGCTGGCGGGGAAAGGGGGTTTGAAGCGGGGCTGACCTTTCTTGCCTTCGAGCGACTCCAGCAGCGCTGTCTCCTCGCCGCAGATGTATGCCCCATAGCCATGATGATTATGGAGATTGAAGTTGAGACCGGAACCCAGAATGTTCTCGCCCAGATAGCCTGCGACGCGCGCTTCCTCAACCGCCCGCTCCATCTTCTCGTAAATCTCGAAAATTTCTCCGTGGATGTAGTTGTATCCGACCGACGCCCCCAGCGCGTAGCCGGCAATGATCATCCCCTCGATCAGGGCATGCGGGTTAAGCGCCATGATGTCCCGGTCCTTGAAGGTGCCAGGTTCGCCTTCATCGGAATTGCAGACGATGTATTTGTCGCCCGGAAACTGGCGCGGCATGAAACTCCACTTCAGTCCGGTCGGAAAACCCGCTCCGCCGCGTCCGCGCAGGGCGGAGGTCTTGACTTCGGCGATGATCTGCTCGGCCGGGGTCTGTTCCGCAAGGATCTTCTTCAGCGCCGCATAGCCCCCCGCGCTTTCATAGCTTGAAAGTTTCCACGGCTCCGGCAAATGGAGCGTGTTGAAGATGACAGGGCCGCCTTGAATAATCATGGTCCTACTTCAACTCGTCCAGCAATTTGTCCACTTTTTCCGCGGTCAGAAAGCTTTCCATGCGATGGTTGTCAACCAGGCACAGGGGTGCGTCGCCGCACGCCCCCATGCACTCGCCCTCTTTCAGGGTATAGCGGCCGTCTCCAGTAGTCTGCCCCAGCCCCACCCCCAGGCGATTCTCCAGATGCCTGCCTATTTCCAGCGCCCCCATCAGGGTACAGGGCAGATTGGTGCACAGGGTGATCTTGTGCCTTCCCGCCGGCGCCAGGTTGTACATGTTGTAAAAGGTAGCAACCTCGTAGGCCGCGATGGTCGGCATGCCCAGATACTGCGCGACAAATTCGATGGTCTCGTTTGCGAGCCAGCCTTTTTCCGTCTGCGCGATGCGCAAAGCCGAGATGATCGCCGATTGCTTTTGCCCGGGCGGGTACTTGGAGATTTCCTGGTCAATCTGTGCGAGAGATTTGGCGGAAAGCGTCATCGGTCCACGTCCCCGAAGACAACATCGATGGTACCGATTATTGCCACCGCATCTGCAAGCATGTGGCCGCGCACCATCTCGTCCATGGCCGACAGGTGCACAAAGCTCGGCGCGCGCAAGTGCAGCCGATAAGGCTTGTTGGCGCCATCGGAAACGAGATATACGCCGAATTCGCCCTTGGCGTGTTCGATTGCTGCGTAGGCCTCACCCTCCGGGACGTGCATGCCCTCGGTAAACAGCTTGAAATGGTGAATCAACTCTTCCATGTTGGTTTTCATGGAAAGCCGGCTGGGCGGCGCGACCTTGTGATTGTCGATAATCACCGGGCCGGGATTTTTTCTCAGCCAGTCGACGCACTGCTTGATGATGCGGTTGGACTGCCGCATTTCCTCAATGCGGACCAGATATCGATCATAGCAGTCACCGTGCACGCCTACCGGGATGTCGAAATCCATCAGGTCGTAGACTTCGTATGGCTGCTTCTTGCGCAGGTCCCACTCGACCCCGGAGCCGCGCAGCATGGGGCCAGTAAATCCCAACGCCAGGGCGCGTTCGGGAGATACCACACCAATGCCTACGGTGCGCTGCTTCCAGATCCGGTTGTCGGTCAGGAGGGTCTCATATTCATCGACACAGGCGGGAAAACGTCGGGTGAAGTCTTCGATGAAATCCAGCATCGAGCCCTGGCGATTCTTGTTCAGCTCGGCCACCGCCTTTTCGCCATGAATTGCGGAGGCACGGTATTTGGGCATTTCGTCCGGCAAATCACGGTAAACCCCGCCCGGTCTCAGGTAGGCCGCATGCATGCGCGCGCCGGACACCGCCTCGTATATATCCAGCAGATCCTCGCGTTCGCGGAATGCGTAGATGAAGATGGTCATGGCGCCGATGTCCAGACCGTGCGTGGCCAGCCACAGCAGGTGATTCAGGATGCGGGTAATCTCATCGAACATCACCCGGATATACTGGGCACGGATCGGCACTTCGATGCCCAGCATTTTTTCAATGGCCATGACGTAGGCATGCTCGTTCATGGTCATCGACAAATAGTCCAGACGATCCATATAAGGGACCGACTGCAGGTAGGTCTTGTGTTCGGCCAGTTTCTCAGTGCCACGATGTAACAGACCTATGTGCGGGTCGGCGCGCTCGATAACCTCACCGTCGAGTTCCAGCACCAGGCGCAACACGCCGTGAGCAGCAGGGTGCTGCGGGCCAAAATTCATCGTGTAATTTCTAATTTCTGCCATGGCGCTCGACCTTCTTCGTCACGCGGCACGCGGATGCACGATGGATTTCTGCGCAGGCGGGCGCTAGGCAAGAAAGGCGCTCAGAGACAAGGTCCATCGCGCAATTTCTAATCTGTGTCATGTCTACTCCACGTCTCCGTAGTGCTCTACGCGAACGATACGCGGAGTGACTTCTCGCGGCTCGATTGTTACCGGCTGATAGATGACCCGCTGCTGCTCCGGATCGTAGCGCATCTCGACATGCCCCGAGAGCGGAAAATCCTTGCGGAAGGGGTGGCCGATAAAGCCATAGTCGGTAAGGATGCGGCGCAAGTCAGGGTGCCCCTCGAACACGATGCCGAAAAGATCAAATACCTCGCGTTCATGCCAGTTGGTCGACGGCCATAGGTCGATCACCGAAGGCAATTGCGGCAGTTCGTCATCCGGACAAAACACCCGCACCCGCAAACGCCAGTTGTGCTCTATTGAAAGCAGGTGATACACGGCCGCGAAGCGCGGGCCTTCCCATGTGCCATCGCCGTAATCGCGGTAATCTACCCCACACACGTCGATAAGCTGTGCAAAGCGCAGATCAGGATGATCGCGCAGCAGCATCATGGCTTGCAACATTTGGTCGGCATTGAAAATGATGGTCAGCTCGCCCAGCGCCATCACTTCGGAGACCATCGTGCTGCCCAGTTGTTCACGCAGACAAATAGAGAGCCGCTTCAGTCTTTCGCTCATCGGTCGGGCTAACGGGCTATGGTGTTGGTGCGCTTGATCTTGTTCTGTAGCTGGATCAGGCCAAATAACAATGCCTCCGCAGTGGGCGGGCAGCCCGGCACGTAGATATCCACCGGAACAATTCGGTCACACCCGCGGACCACAGAATACGAATAATGGTAATACCCGCCTCCATTGGCACAAGAGCCCATGGAAATCACCCAGCGCGGCTCTGCCATCTGATCGTAAACCTTGCGCAGTGCGGGAGCCATCTTGTTGCACAGCGTGCCCGCCACAATCATCACATCAGACTGGCGCGGACTGGGACGAAATACGATACCGAAGCGATCCAGGTCATAACGCGAAGCGCCGGCCTGCATCATCTCGACCGCACAGCAGGCAAGGCCAAAGGTCATGGGCCACATGGAGCCGGTCCGCATGTAGTTGATGAGCTGATCGGCTTTGGTGGTCATGAACCCCTGCTCGAAAACGCCTTCAATGGCCATTTCAATCCGCCCGTTCCCTAAGCATCCACAACACACTCTCCACTAAGGAGGTCGCGAGCACATTTTCTCGCCGGGTCGATCCCCGTGCTGTGCACAAGGTCCCCTGCTCGGCTCCTCAAAAAGGTCACTCCCATTCCAGCGCTCCCTTCATCCATTCGTAGATAAAGCCTACCACCAGAATGCCAAGGAAAATCGCCATGGCGACAAATCCAAACAAACCGATCTCCTTCAGCACAACCGCCCAAGGAAACAAGAATGCGATTTCCAGATCAAACAGAATGAACAGAATGGCAATCAGGTAATAACGCACGTCAAACTTCATGCGCGCGTCTTCAAACGCTTCAAAGCCACATTCGTAGGGGGAGAGCTTTTCGCTATCCGGCCGGTTGGGGGCCAGCAGCCACCCCGCCAGGATAGGCACGACGCCAAATGCCAACCCAACGAGAATGAACAGCAGTACGGGGAAATAATTTTCCAGCATGCACTCCTCGCTTCCTAGTCTTCACCGCCTGCGCGGAGGCGTAATTTGGTGTCAGTTTAGTTGCCGCATGTCTGCACTGTCAAGCTAAACTCAAGCTGGATTTTATTTCGAATTCAATAGCTTACATGACCGTTCCGGCTAATGATCTTATTACAATTTTGAATGGTGCCCACGGCGAGACTCGAACTCGCACAGCTTTCGCCACTACCCCCTCAAGATAGCGTGTCTACCAATTCCACCACGTGGGCAAAAGATGGGTGCCATAAGCACCCAGTTGAACGGCTAGATTACTTGGGAATTTCTCCCGCCTTTGAGCCAGGAGTGGGAGCAGTGTTGCCCGCCGGTTCCTGAACTGGCGCCGGTACTGAAGTGGGTACTTTCTGGGCAGGTGGCACGGCGTGCTTCTGCATCAAGTCAGTGGGCTTGGTATTTTGCAGAGAAAAGTAGGTCAGTCCCATGCTGGTAACGAAAAAGACCGTTGCCAAAACCGCGGTGGCCCGGGATAGGAAGTTGGCCGATCCACTCGCGCCAAACAGACTACCGGAAGCGCCGCTGCCAAATGCCGCCCCCATATCGGCACCCTTGCCATGTTGCAGCAGCACCAAACCTATCAGTGTCGCTGCCACCAGCAAATGAATGATCCAAACAAGTGTTTCCATAACTCACCCGGCCTGAGGCCCTAAATTGCCGCCTTGCAAATGGCCACGAACTCATCCACCATCAGCGAAGCACCACCAATCAACCCACCATCGATATCCGACTGCGCAAATAATTCTGCCGCATTGGCAGCCTTAACGCTACCGCCGTACTGAATTACCAATCCTTCAGCGACGTTATTGTCCAGGCTGGCAATCTTGCCCCGAATAAACGCATGAACCGCCTGCGCCTGTTGCGGAGTGGCGGTCCGGCCGGTGCCGATCGCCCACACCGGCTCATAGGCAACCACCGCCTTTGCCAGCGCGGCCACGCCCGCTGCACTCGTTACTGCATCCAACTGACGCGCCACTACCTGTTCGGTCACATTGCCTTCGCGTTCGGCGAGCGTTTCACCCACACACAGGATGGGCGTCAGCCCAGCGGCCTGGGCGGCAAGGAATTTCTTGGCCACCATTTCGTCGGTTTCCCCGAACAGCGCACGCCGCTCTGAGTGCCCCAGAATGACGTAGGCGCAGCCGAAGTCCAGCAGCATACTGGCGGCGACCTCGCCCGTGTACGCGCCCTTGGTATGCTCTGACATGGATTGCGCACCCCATGCAATATTGCTGCCTGACAGCGCAGCCTGAAGCTGGGCCAGATAGGGATACGGCGCACAGACGGCGAAATCTGCCCCAGTTAGACCATCAAGGCCCGCCTTGATGCCGGTCAACAAGGCAGCGTTATCCGCGAGGCTGCCGTACATTTTCCAGTTGCCGGCAACCAGTTTTCGCCTCATGACACGTCCCCGAACACAAAAGCGTTGAATTTTAAGGCCCTGGCGGGTGCCGGTCAACCGGCAGCCGGCAGCGCCGTAATGCGCTTGTCACATAGACGTCATATTTGCCCAGTACCATGGCCTGTCTGCAAAGACAACCTAAAGGAGAATTCCCATGAATTTCAAGCACGTGATATTTGGCGCAGCCGCCAGTCTGGTTTTCGCTGCCACCCCTTTCGCCCAGGCCGCAGACATTACCGGCGCTGGCGCCACTTTCCCTTATCCCATCTACGCCAAATGGGCGGATGCGTACAAGAAGCAGACCGGCATCGGGCTGAACTATCAGTCCATCGGTTCCGGCGGCGGGATCAAGCAGATCAAGGCTCGCACTGTCGATTTCGGCGCCTCGGATATGCCCCTCAAACCCGATGACCTGAAGGAGGCTGGCATGACCCAGTTCCCCACCGTAATGGGCGGCGTGGTGCCCGTTTACAATCTGCCCGGCATCGAGGCCGGCCAGATTAAGCTGAATCCGAAAGTCTTGGCCGACATTTTCCTGGACAAGATCAAGAAGTGGAATGACCCAGCCATCGTGGCCTTGAACCCCGGCGTATCCCTGCCTGATAGTGCCATTTCTGTAGTTCATCGCTCTGATGGATCCGGCACCACGTTCATTTTCACCAATTACCTGTCCAAGGTCAGCCCGGAGTGGAAGAGCAAGGTGGGTGAAAACACCTCCGTCCAATGGCCTACCGGCGTGGGCGGCAAGGGTAACGAAGGCGTGGCCCAATATGTCCAGCGCATCAAAGGCTCGATTGGCTACGTCGAATTTGCTTACGCTCTGCAGAACAAGATGGCCTATGCCATGCTGGAGAACCGCGAAGGCAACTACGTTTCTCCCACCGAAGCAAGTTTCAAGGCCGCTGCGGCCAATGCCAAGTGGGACATGAACAAGGGATTTTATGAAATCCTCACCGATGAGCCCGGCAAGGACAGCTGGCCCATCAGCGGCGCCACCTTTATTCTGATGCACAAGTTTCAGCAGGATCCTGATACCGCCAGGGAAGTCTTGAGGTTCTTCCAATGGGCCTACCAAAATGGCGACCAGATGGCTGCGCAACTCGACTACATTCCCATGCCCGATTCCGTCGTCAGGCTGATCAAGACCAGTTGGGCCAGGAACCTCAAGGACGCTTCCGCCAACCGTATCTGGAAGTAATTCGTTCCAGACTTTGTATAATCACGCTTCCGGCCGCGCATATGTGGCCGGAAGGTTGCTGAAAAGCGCTCTCATCTCCATGGAACTTTCCACCAGCCTTTCTGCTGAAAGTTACGCTGTCATGGACGACAAGATCACGCCTGTCAATCCCAACAGGCAGCAGTTCTATGATGTTTTGTTCCGCAATACTACCCGCGGGTTCGCCTTGCTGGTGCTGATCCTGCTTGGCGCTATCCTCGTCACCTTGTTCATCGGTAGTCTGCCCAGCATCAAGCACTTTGGCCTGAAATTTCTCTACACTGACGTGTGGAACCCAGTGACTGACGAGTTTGGCGCACTGGTCCCCATAGTCGGCACCCTGGTCACCTCATTCATCGCGCTGCTGATCGGCATACCGGTCAGTTTTGGCATCGCGCTCTACCTCACTGAACTGTCGCCGCGCTGGCTCAAACGTCCGTTGGGTGTGGCAGTGGAACTGCTGGCTGGCATCCCCAGCATCATTTATGGCATGTGGGGGCTGTTCATTTTTGCACCCTGGTTTGCCGACCACGCCGAGCCCTGGATCAACGACCATTTGGGCGCAGTGCCTGGCTTGGGACCTTTTCTTCAGGGTCCGCCCTTGGGCATCGGCATGCTGACCGCTAGCCTCATCCTTGCGATCATGGTGATCCCGTTCATCGCGTCGGTGATGCGTGACGTGTTTGATATTGTCCCGCCCATGCTGAAGGAGTCTGCTTACGGCGTCGGCGCCACGACCTGGGAGGTGGTCAGCCACATTGTCCTGCCCTACACGCGGGTGGGTGTGATCGGCGGCATCATGCTAGGCTTGGGACGGGCCTTGGGGGAAACCATGGCGGTCACCTTTGTGATCGGTAATGCCCATGAGCTGAATAAATCCCTGCTGATGCCCGGCAACACCATCGCCTCCGCCCTGGCCAACGAGTTCACCGAGGCGGTCGGCAAGCTGTATACCGCGTCCCTAATTGAACTGGGCCTGATCCTGTTCTTCATTACCTTCGTGGTGCTCTCGCTTTCCAAACTTCTGCTGCTGCAACTGGCCAAGAAGGAGGGCAAGAGCACGTGAACCTGCTGTATGCCAAGCGTCGCTTGATCAATGCCATCAACCTGACGATGTCCCTGGCGGCCATGGGCTTCGGCCTGTTTTGGCTCGCCTGGATCTTGATCACCCTGTTCAAGGCAGGCATCGGCGGTATAAGCCTTGCGGTGTTTACCCAGATGACGCCGCCACCCGGCTCCAGCGGCGGCCTGCTCAACCCCATCCTGGGCAGCCTGATGATGACCACGCTGGGCACCCTGATCGGCACCCCGGTCGGGATCATGGCGGGCATCTATCTGGCCGAGTATGGCCAGCGCGGCTGGC
>JBAWGM010000076.1:0-10690 GCA_049592895.1 Thiobacillaceae bacterium
CATAGACGATAAAACACGCCAGGTGCTGACGCAGGTCGAGTTTCCTCTGGGCTATGTTCATGGCGTCAACGAGATATTGTCGCCCCGGGTCATGGAGGCGCTGGAAGGCAAATCCGAGGGCAATATCATCGAGGTCCACATAGACTGCAATGACATCTATGGCCCCCGGGATGAAGCACTGGTGATTATCGAAGCCATCGCGAACGTCCCCGAGGCATACCGTGAAGTCGGCACGGCCATTCTGATGGAAAACGACAATGGTCAAACCAAGAGCTTTCTGGTGACCCGGGTCGACGCCAGAACGGTGACGATTGACGGCAATAACCCGCTCTGCGGCCGGGAAGTGATTTTCAAGCTTGAGATACTGATGGTGCGTGATGCAACAGACGAGGAAATCCAGTACGGCGGCAAGTTAGAAGTGGCCCCTGACCTGAATAACTGCCGCGCCGTTCCCGTTTGAATGGTTTGCAAACTGTCTGATATCGTTGTTTTCAAGCCCGCGTTTTCCAATGAGACGAGGTAAAAAGATGAGCGAACCCACCAAAACCAAGCGTCCAGTCCCGGAAGGCAAATCACGCTTTCTGACAACCCGGCAAAAAGCGCCGAACGAGAAGGGTTACGTCGGTTACGACACCATCTGGGAACCGTTCCATAAAGTGGTCAAGTACGTCACGCCCAAGAAGCCGTAAATCCGGCGGCCACGCGAACCTGACCGGTCGCGCGGCCATGTGGAAGCTGTCCAGCGTTGCGCGAGGTCTTGAAAGCAGCCCAACTCCCTTTCTTGAGAGCACAGCTTATGTTAGTATGCTTTGATAAGGCCGGAATGATCGTGCAGGTTCAATAGGCAAGATTGCTTCCGAAAACAAGACTCCATAGCAACGGCATATAAAGACGGGCAATGGTCATAATGCCATCATTGGAAGCGGCCATTCAGCTTGGATTTCTAATCAACGACTGGTGTGCAGCACATAGCGGACCAGATTAGCTCAGAACGTCACCGGCGGCCGATCAAGGGTCTTGGCACATTTACTCATGAATGTCGGCTACCGAGTGTGGACCGGGCCCTCGTGCGGCAACTTCCTTGGTTTGTCAGCGTCTCTTGATAGCCGCCCGAAGCGGCCGGGCAAACGGATTAATCAATTACCCCGATCGCGAATTTGCCCAACTTGACGCACACAACTGAAAGCCGGAAAGTTGGGCAGCTCGCTTACAGTGTGAGTAGGCGTTCGTGAAACGAGAGATGATCCGCGATAAACGTGCTAATGAAGTAGTAGCTGTGGTCGTAACCCGCATGGCGCCGCAGGGTCAGCGGTTGTCGCGCAACGGCGCAGGCGGTTTCAAATGCATGCGGCAGCAGTTGTTCCTCTAGAAATTTATCGCCCAGGCCCTGATCAATGAGGATGCCGCGCGGGAATGGCGTGGTGCGTGTCCTCATCAGTGCGCTGGCGTCGTAATGTTGCCAGTTAGCTTGATCGGCGCCAAGGTAATGGGTGAAGGCCTTTTGCCCCCACGTGCACTGCATTGGCGCGACCACTGGCGCAAACGCTGACACCGAGCGGAAAATATCCGGGTGATGCAGCGCCAGTACCAGCGCGCCGTGACCGCCTATGGAATGGCCGAATATGCCGATGCAGTCGGCACGCGCCGGGAAGTGTGCGGTAATTAGTCCGCGCAATTCCTGGGTGATATAGCTCTCCATCTGAAAATGCGGCTGCCAAGGCGCCTGTGTGGCATTGAGATAAAACCCTGCACCTTCGCCGAAATCCCAGTCTGTCGTTGCTCCTGCGATGCCCGTATTGCGCGGGCTGGTATCGGGTGCCACCAGGATGATGCCGTGCTGCGCAGCAAATTGCTGCGCCCCGGCTTTGGTCATGAAAGTCTCTTCGTTGCAGGTCAGCCCGGCCAGATAAAACAGCACCGGCACCGCGTGATCCTTAGCCTGCGGCGGCTGGTACACCGAAAAGCGCATGGGCAGGCCGATGGCGCTGGATTGATGGCGATAAAAGCCTTGTACGCCGCCAAAGCAGGCGTGTTCGCTGAGGCGCTCGAACATCAGTAGATCACTACCGAGCGTATCGATTCGCCGCTTTTCATCAGGTCGAAGCCGTGGTTGATCTGATCGAGCGCGAGGCGGTGGGTAATCAGGTCATCGATGTTGAGTTTGCCCTCCATGTACCAGTCGACGATCTTGGGTACGTCGGTGCGGCCGCGCGCACCACCGAAGGCCGAGCCTTTCCATATGCGCCCGGTAACGAGTTGAAAAGGCCGCGTGCTGATTTCCTCACCCGCAGCGGCAACGCCGATGATGATTGATTGACCCCAGCCCTTGTGGCAGCACTCCAGTGCCTGGCGCATGGTGTGGATATTGCCGATGCATTCGAAGCTGTAATCCGCGCCGCCATCTGTCAGCTCGGTGATGCGGTCAACCACGTTGCCAACATCTCTTGGATTGATGAAGTCGGTCATGCCGAACTTTCGCGCGATCGCTTCGCGGGCCGGGTTGAGGTCAATGCCGATGATCCTGTTGGCGCCGACCATGCGCGCGGCTTGGATGACGTTAAGCCCGATGCCACCGAGGCCGAACACCACCACGTTGGCACCGGCTTCGACCTTGGCGGTAAAGATAACCGCTCCCACGCCGGTCGTTACACCGCAGCCGATGTAGCACACCTTGTCGAACGGCGCATCCTTGCGGATTTTGGCCAGCGCGATTTCCGGCACGACAATGTAATTCGAAAAGGTAGATGTGCCCATGTAGTGAAAAATCGGCTTGCCATCGATGGAAAAACGGCTCGTCGCGTCTGGCATCAGGCCGCGCCCCTGGGTCGAACGTATGGCCTGACACAGGTTGGTCTTGCGCGAGAGGCAAAATTTGCATTCGCGGCATTCCGGCGTGTACAGCGGGATGACATGGTCATCTCTTTTCAGGCTTTTCACACCTGGCCCGACATCTAGCACCACACCCGCGCCTTCGTGGCCGAGGATGGACGGAAAAATGCCCTCCGGATCGGCGCCGGACAGAGTGTAGTAATCAGTATGGCAAATACCGGTGGCCTTGATTTCGACCAGAACTTCACCGGCCTTCGGGCCTTCTAGTTCGACTTCATCGATGGTCAGCGGTTGGCTGGATTTCCAGGCGATGGCAGCGCGGGTCTTCATGATTCATTCTCCATTTGAGGCGGGTCTGCATCATGCTTTCTCTTTCTTGCATGCGTAAGTCAGGCGCACTTGCCGGAGGCTTTGGCGCTATGTGCCGCGATGGCATCCATCAATGCGGGCGACAGACAATCATAAGGCGGCAACCCGAGTTCCGTCAGCTGGGCTCTGACCGCGCCCATGTTTGCAGGGTCGGCGCATGATTCGATACACTTCGCCCCGCAACGTGGCGTCCGCGTGTGCCGCGCCACAAGCAGCCAAGAGAAGGGCGGCCAAAGCCGTTTTGGCCATGAAGGTCACCGAAGAATAAAAGCCGTTTGCAGGCTCAAAGGGAGGGAGATCCATGTGAACGCATCCTAGGAATCCGGCCGCGTGGTGTTAATGTCACAAACAGATATCTAGTCCAGGAAATCTCGTCGAATCGTGTAGTCGGCGCCGAAAGCCTTGAGGAATTCGCGCTTGTCCAGCCCGCCGAGGAACAAGGCCTCGTCGATGCGGATGTTCCACATTCGCAGGGTGCGGATGACGCGATCGGGGCAGTTAGCTAGCGCGGAACAAGACCAGCCAGCGCCCGAACACACTCATCCGCCCGGAAGCCCAAGCGGCCAGCTATCGGGCGCCGGCGCGTCCGTTGTGGTGTAAGGCCTGCGCCGCAGCGCGACGCCGCGCAACCGCAGGACGATACAAGGACCCAACACCATCGCAAGGGCGGTCAGCACCAGCGGGTTAAGATGGACAGCGGGAAAGGTCTTCGCGATGGCCTCGGAAAGAGAGCTGATCGGTATCCCCGAAAACGCGGCGAAGAAAGCGGCCAGAAGAACCTGACCCCACTCTGACCTGAGCTTCCAAAGCATCTCCACCTCTTCCTTGGTCTCCTTGAGGCTCTGTGACACCGTAGTCAGCATTTGGAGCGAACCCCGTGTTTTCAGCCCCTCCTCGTACAGCGTGCGTTCGGTGACATAGTTGAATATGTCGGGCAGCTGGCGCGGGCCAAGGTCATACTCGGCGCGTTCGACATACTCGTCCAGGCCCGACAGGGAAAGAATCTCGTGCCCCAGCCGGCGGATCTTACGCTTGCGCTGCTTCCGCCGCCTGCCAAGCTTCTGCCAGAACGCGGGTCGCCAGAAGCCGTTCTCATACCAGAGATAGGCGGTCGTCTCGGTTCGATGCAGATCGACTTGCGCAGTGGTGATCTTCAGGACGCAATCCGCCCGCCTGACAAGTGCCTCGTTATGAAGCAAGACGGCATGCGGCAATAGCAGGTAGGGACTCATGCCGATGTTCTGCTGAACCGTGTCGAGTCCGATCACGCGATCGCCGGGCATCCACGCGATCAGCGAGCCGCGACTGACTTTCAGGAAGATCTGGCCGTCCGCGAAAGTGGGCAGGAGCGTATCGAGAAGCTCCTGCACATCCACCTCCTGAAAGTCGAAGATGCCGGCCACGATGCCCCCAATCGCCTCAAGGCGCTTCCACCTCGAATCTATGTCCTTCTGCTGATAGAGCTTCCTGAGGTTTTCCAGCTTCTCTTGGTTCTGGCGCGCGTCCAAAACCAGATCGAAAAGATCGTTGCCGCCGGACGCGACCCTGGGGCTGAATTGGATCGTGCCTGCCGTGAAATAGTCGCTGGCACATTCCGTGCAAAATCTCCAGGGCAGCTCGTCCGGCCAGTCCTCAGGCTTTGCGCCAAATGCTTCGATGAGCTCCCTGGCGTTGTTTGCCCAGCTCTTGCCACCGTCGAGCGAGAATCTCGTTCTGGTCCGGAACTCGGTGCTTTCCGAAAGGCCATCCCACAGATGGACAAACCGCAATAGGTCAAACTCATTGAAGCACGCGCCTTCGACCGGCATGACCACCAGGTGCCAGACGCGCACCCCGGACTCATGGAAGTCAGAAAAGGAAAGCAGGGCATCCGTTGTCAGGGCATAGTCGGCGGCGTCGATCTTCTCTGAATCAATGCCGAACGACCTGCGTTCGAAGTAGCGCTCGTTTCCTTCGGAGCGGTAGCAGAACTTGAGCGGCAGGCGAAAACTCAGCTTCCGCATTCGCGCCCCCTGGCCGGCGGGGAAGCATTGGCTGCTGATCAGCCGGGCCTTGCCCATCCGGAACTGATAGGACAGCAGGTCCATCTCAAATGAGGTAAAAACCTTGTCAGGCGCTGTCTCGTCTTTCTTGTCCAGCAGTCCGGATCTTTTCGGATCCCGAAACTCAACAAAATGAAACGCGACCGCAACCTGCGGGCCGCCCTCGTCCGACTTTGCGATGGTCTGAAAGTCGATCAGCACGCCTTCCTCGGGGTAGGGATCGTCTATTGTTCCTGCAGGCTCCGCTGTCATGGTTTCCCTGTTCATCTGGGAGGCGCCATGCGATTCAGGATCAGTGTCGAGCGTGCGCCTGGCTGCGCAACAGGCTTAACAGGCTCATTGCCTGCCCCTGACTGCGCGGATCGTAGCCTTTGTTGGCCGCGGCCCAGGGCCCGCCGTCATAAAGCCCAAGGACGGCGCCCTCGGCGCCAAGCCGATCCAGCCGCTGCAACTGACTTGCCGCAGATTTGTTCTGTTCGACTGGCGCCCCCTTAAGCACGGAAATCGCAAAGAACCGCTGTAGATGCTGCCGAAGCATGTCTGCAGCAAGCCCAGAGTCGGGCGCGCCGATCACGGCAAGCAGGAGCCCGTCAAAGGCTTTCTGAGTGCCCGAAAGAGCAGGCTGGAAATACTCGAAGTCGATAATCCTGGCGCCCACATGGGACCAGATGGCAATCCTGTCGATCTGGTCGACCCCTGAATGAACACTGTCCCGCACATAATCGTCCGGATCCATGCGAAACGGATCGTTCTGCTCCGTGAATATGAGGTGCAAGTCGCGCGCGTGATCGTCCGTCGAACCGGCAGCCAGTTGCTGCCTCGCCATATCGACGCATGCACCCAGCACCTGCCTGAAATAGCCCCTGCCGCGAAAGGCGGGGTGGATAAAGATATAGTTCAGATTGAGGGAAAGATAGCGTCGGTGTTGGCTCTGCGACCCTAGATCATCTCCGATTCTGAAGCAGATGAAATTGGCGCCGCCGACCATCGTGTCGACGCCATCGACCGACGCAACGGCGACGGCGATCGTTTCCTTGAATGCACCCCATTTGCCTGTCAGTCGCTCATGCTCCGTGCCGGAGTTCAGTGCGAGACATTTGCGGAATCCCTCGATATCCTCTTTTTCGTCCTCCAGGATGAAGGCGTCGTCGTAGGCCTCGAAAAACAATGGAAGTAGCGGAGAGAGCGGCGAGGTGTCGTAGAGCAGCTTGAGGCGGGAAGCATTGACGACCGGCAGCCCGGTGGGTAATGCGCAGGGCCTTGAGGAGGCATCCATGATGATCATCGCCGGATCGCCCTGGGCGCGCGCGGGGTGGCCCCGAAGGTCGCTGGGCCGTGCTCAGGATCGCACTGGTCTGCGAAGACCCATTCCAACCCGCCTCTCATTTTGACCGGGCGGCATCGAGCAGATCATTCATACGCTTGAAGCGGGGTAGTTGCACTGTCCGCGCCAGAGCGCGTCCCTCGTCCTGCTTTCCAGCCATCAGCAAGGGGACGATTTTCTGGTCGCGTGTTGCCTTGAACACATCCCAGACCTGCTTGAATTCCACGAGTTGCGCATGCTGGGCCTGTAGTGCCGGGTCTGCCAACGCGCGCTGCAATTTGACATCGACCCCTTTGCTGGAAGCGAGCGCAGCTTCATAGCGCATTTGCAGGGCAGTCTTATCCGTCTCCGAGAGCATCGCCATGGTCTGTTCCCGAGACTGGTTTAGTGTGGTTTGAATATCCTCCAGCTTGCCCGCGAATGCCGCTGACGGCATGGCAACAAAAAGGGAGATGGACACGAGCAGCAACGGATAAAAGCGATTCATGGCGAACATTCCCTATCAAGATGACATCGCACCGGTCTTCCGAAGGATGCTGGTTTCATGATAGCAGCGCTGGCGGAAGAGATGGCTCGCCCTTGACCCGGTGGACTCTACGCTTGCTAATCGACCTCACCCATCGGAACTGTCGAAAAGAAGGAATATCATGTGTCATGCAACTCGATTTCATCGGGGGCCATTAGTGCGACGAGACGCTCTGCCAAGTGGCCGGATTGGCCCCGACCGGCCCCGGCAGAAAATCAAATGCAAAAGCGCTGGCGGCGTTATGCTGCCTTCGCAACCCCAGAGCTAAAGCCCCACATCTATGGCAGGACTATTGTCACGCTTGCGCTCTCTCGTCACCGGGGCGCCTGACACAGATCCGATTCTGGATGTCGCCGTGGAGAGGGCCGTATACCAGGTGGCCCCCCGCCTGAAGCAATTCCACGGTTATCCGGGCCGCTATCGTCCCGCCGTGCAGCGCGTCCTGGCCCGGGTCCGACAGTTGTCCGCCGACGTGCCAGGACCGGTGACCCTGGACCCGGAGCACTACAGCTCTGATCCCTTTGTCCACGCTCTGTTCGGCGCAGCGAAGGACATCAAACAATTGTTTTCGACACCGGCCATGCGGGCCTACGTCACGCAGCATGGCAGCGGTGAGTGCTACGCCCTGCTATCCATGCGTCGGGTGGAAAGATTGGTACTCGGCTTGGACCTTGACGGCGACGTACTGCGTCGGGATGTGGCTCAGCGCGTAATCGACTTCGCCGATCAGCAGTTGATTGCACCCGCGCCCACAGAAAACGAGGCACGGGAAAATCTGCTGTGGTATTTGTTTGACCGTTACATGGACCACGTCGCCCAGGGCCTTGACCGGCTGCGTGATGAGCGCCAGCGCCTGAGCCGGGAAAAAGCCTTTGCCGCGGCACGCCTCCACGGCGTCAGCGACGAGCAACGTGTGGTCCGGCAACAGGAACTGGACAGCGTGCTCGAAGATTTGAGTGAGGCCAGCGCAACCCTCGACCTCGAACACCTGGGCGAGGTTTTTGAAGTAGTGCTGTCGCATCCCGAAGACTGTCTCAGGCTCGTCGCGCAGCGCCTCAGTCTCGATGCGATGGGCATCGTCCATGCGGATGCCACTTACCCTGGCGTGGTCTCGCTGGATTTCGTCGACCTGCATGAGCGTGATCGGGAAACACGCAACGTGGTTTTGGTCCATTGCCGGGAAGTCCATCTGACTTCTTCGTCTGACCAGTTGGAGGCGGCGCGGCAATTGCTAGGTTGAAGATGATCAGCGTCAATCACCGTCACTTGATCAGACTACTACTGAGAAAGGGGGCAGGTGCCGGTGCGGCCGACCCCTGCGCCAATCACGTTCATGGTCATTGCGTCACTCCTCAGTAGGTGAAAAATGCGGGTAGTTTAATGCGCCTATGGGGGCAAGGCACCTAAAGCCGCCATTCTCCAAGTCAGCGACTCGGCCGAAGCTGCCGCCGGAGAGTTGAGCTAGCTATTTCCGCTATGGATTTATTACCGGACGTAGGCCAGGAAATCTCGCCGAACGGCAGCCTCCATCTTTGCGAATGAGTGATCCCACCCATATGCATCATTCAAGTAAAATTACTGAGCGGATGAAAAGTAGCGGTAACGGACCGGCTGATTCGACTGAAAACAGGGGCGCTCGCCCAATGCGAACCTTCAAATAGACCCAGAAACTCTGACTTGTCCATGATTCCCCGCGGCTGCATGGTTAGTTTTAGTGAGTAAATGCTGCTCGACAAAATAAAAAGTACACTCGAACTTGCTCGTTCATGGTGCGCGAGCAGGCGGGCGAAGAGCTGCCGTAATGAACGACTACGGCGTGATTGTCATCGGCCGCAGCGCACCGGGCGAGCACTATATTAGTGCGCTGGCGTAAGGTGGCCTGCGATTTTCCTTGAGGTGCCTCGTGTCGCGGAATTTCGATGCAATCATCATTGGGACGGGCCAGGCAGGCCCGTCCTTGGCCGCGCGGTTTGCAGCCGTGGGCATGGCGGTCGCCATTATCGAACGCCACAAGTTTGGCGGTACATGTGTGAATACGGGATGTGTCCCGACAAAGACGCTCGTTGCCAGTGCGTACGCGCTCCATGTTGCTCGCCGAGGCGCCGAGTATGGGTTCATTGTCAATGGCGATGTGCGCATTGACATGAAACGCGTTAAAGCGCGCAAGGATGAAGTTTCCGGACGGTCGAAAAGGGGCGTAGAGGACTGGTTGCGAGGAATTAACAATTGCACGGTCATCCAAGGCCATGCCCGCTTTCTGTCGTCCCGCACTGTGGCGGTCAACGATGAAGTCCTGCAAGCCGACAAACTTTTCATCAACGTTGGTGGGCGTGCCTCTGTTCCCGCGATCCCGGGGATTCATGAGGTACCGTTTCTCACAAACTCTTCGATGATGGATGTCGACTACTTACCGGAGCATCTCGTCATTGTCGGCGGAAGTTATGTTGGGTTGGAATTCGGTCAGATGTATCGCCGCTTCGGGAGCGAAGTCACGATTGTAGAGATGGGACCGCGCCTGATCGGACGTGAAGACGAAGATGTTTCCGAAGCCGTGCGCGAATTCATGGAGAGCGAGGGAATACAGATTAGGGCGAAAGCGAAATGCATATCACTGGCGAAGCGCGACAGCCGTATCGCCGTCGGCATCGAATGCCACGAAGGACCGCCGGAAGTATTGGGCACGCATGTTCTTCTGGCGGTTGGACGTACTCCCAACACAACCGACCTGGGTCTCGACCGGTCCGGAGTCATGACCGACCAACGCGGCTACATCGTCGTTGACGATCAACTGCAAACCAACGTGCCAGGCATCTGGGCCCTGGGTGATTGCAACGGCCGCGGCGCCTTTACGCATACTTCATACAATGACTATGAGATCGTCGCAGACAATCTCCTCAACGCAGGCCATCGCCGCGTGTCGGACCGAATCCAGACATACGCTTTGTTTACTGATCCGCCGCTAGGCCGATGCGGCATGACTGACGCCGAAATACGGGAGTCCGGGCGCGCTGCACTCGTTGCGAAACATCCGATGAGCCAAGTGAGCCGGGCCATTGAGAAAGGTGAGACACAAGGTTTCATCAAAATCTCCGTCGATGCGGAAACAAAACAAATTCTGGGGGCTGCGATTCTTGGGACCGGAGGCGATGAAGTGGTTCAAGTTTTGCTGGACCTCATGTATGCGAATGCGCCGTATACCATAGTCCAGCGTGCAATGCATATTCATCCGACGGTTGCGGAATTTCTCACCACCGTATTATCCAAACTGAAACCCTTTGCGTAGAAGGCGGTGATCTGCAGTCCGCGGAACAAGTGATTCTGTTGGTTGACGCTAGCACTCAGCAAATCTGCCTTTCAATTACCAGCGGCCGAAATGAGCGCCCCCATCGACGTACAGGATGTCACCAGTGACCGTCGCGGCGTCGGTCAGGTACATGACCGCGTCCGTGATGTCCTTGACCGTCGAAAGCCGACCCATCGGCGACCGACTCTCTATCACGTCCTTCGGCGTCTTCCGGTGAAGGGGCGTGTCGACGACGCCCGGCGCGACGGCGTTTACACGGATGCCGTCCTTCGCATACTCCATCGCAAGGTGCAGGG
>JBAWGM010000077.1:0-1956 GCA_049592895.1 Thiobacillaceae bacterium
CAGCCCAACCCGGCTGCCGCGCATAACATCCCGCAAACCCCTGAGCAGTGGCTGGAGCGCATGACCGACTTCACCCGCAACGCGTCTGCCTATCGCGATCCCAAAGTGTTCGTGCCTTGGTCCAATGCCGTGACCGAGCCCGGCTTTTACACTCAGATGGGCGTCAACATGATGGAACCAAACAACTGGACCCGCATGATGGGTTCAATGATGGACCCCCGTTCGCTGAACAACTACATGCAGTTCGCCGACCCCAATATGTACGCCAAGTGGATGGCCGCTTCCATGGACCCCAACTTCTACACTGCACTGATGACCCAGTGGGCTGATCCCGGCAAGATGATGCGCTGGGCGATGATGCCCCTGGATCCCAAGGTGTGGGGCATGATGATGCAGGGCATGAACCCGGCTATGTACATGAAGTGGATGATGGCCCCCCTGGATCCGCGCGCGATATCCCTGGCAATGCAGCCGATGAACCCCAACCTCTACACCAGTTGGATGGGTCAGGCCATGAACCCGCAGACCTATGGCGCGTGGGGTCAATGGTTGAATCCCTCCAACTACACCGTTCCAGGTATGGGCGGAATGGGTGGGCCCACGACCGCGGGCGCTCCATCGTTCAACTTCTTTGATCCGAACTCGTGGTTTGGCATGATGGCTCCTGGCTACGGTCAGCCAGGTGGCGCTCCTGTCGCAGCTGCACCCGCTCCAATGTTCGGCGCGGTTCCTGGCTACGGTCAGCCAGGTGTCGCTCCAGCCGGTACGTTCAACTTCTTTGATCCCAATGCGTGGTCGAACATGTGGAACCCTGCCGCCTGGACCGGTGCTCCCGCAGCCCAGCCGGCTCCCGCCGCCTGGACCGGTGCTGCTCCCGTAGCCCAGCCGGCTCCCGCAGCTCGTACCGAGGATCGTGAGGCGGACCGTTCACACCCTATGACGTTCGTCAAAGACTCGATCATTACTGCCAAAATTAAGGCAAAACTGGCCGCGGAACATCCGGGCAGCTTGGCTCACATCAGTGTCGATACCGATAAGGATGGCAACGTGCGGCTGAGCGGCACGGCCAATACCCAGGAAGAAATAAACGCGGCAGTTGATACGGCACGCAGTACCGAAGGGGTGAAATCGGTCTGGATTGATCTGACAGTCAAGAGCGACCGCTAAGGTCCCTGCGTCAACTCGGACGCCAGGACCACGGCGCGTTCGCGCGCCACAAGAACAAGGCCAGAGGCAATGTAATCGCCCTTGGCCTTGTCATTTCTGCTATCCAACGCGCAACAACACCTTTAGACGAATGCGCTCGGCGCGTGGGGCAGTTGGATGAACCCCTCCACCTACACGGTTCCTGGGATGGGTGGAATGGGCGGACCTACGAGCACCGCGCCAACAGTGTTCAACCCCTTTGAGTTCTTGGCTCCTGGCTACGGTCAGTACGGTCAGCCTGGTGTTGCCCCAGTTGCCGGATCCCCTCCGGCCGGTACGTTCAACTTCTTTGATCCCAACACGTGGACCCAGATGTGGAACCCCACCGCCTGGACTAATCCTGCCGCTGCTCCTGCAGCCCAGCCGGCTCCCGCCAAGTAACCAACACAAGGCTGGTAAGGGTTGTACAAGAGCCCGACCGAACGGTCGGGCTTTTTTTGTTGCTTATGCCAGAAAGAAATTAATCAGGCCCGGCGCCAGTTTGTGCCCTGCGGCCCATCTTCCAGAACGATGCCCGCGGCCTTCAACTAATCTCGGATGCGATCGGCCTCGGCAAAATTCCTGGACTTCTTGGCAGCGGCGCGCGCTTCAATCCTGCGTTCAATGCCTTCTCTACCATGAACAATTACCGTGTCGTACGTGTCTGTCGCAGTCGCCGACTCTGTTATTGAAACGGGGTGTCCCTCACCCTGCAAAAAGCTGATGGGGTCACTTTGCAGGACTCCCAAGACTCCGCCCAGAGCTTTAAGC
>JBAWGM010000078.1:0-3864 GCA_049592895.1 Thiobacillaceae bacterium
AAGCTGCGCACCCGGGCGCCGCGCAATCCGCTGGTGGTGCTGGTCAAGCAGCGCAAGGCAGGCAGCCACGTGCCGAATGCCAAGGCGCAGCGGCTGCGCGACAAACAAAGGTTGCGCAAGACCGTTAAGCAGGAAGCCTGACGACTGGGCCTGAATGAACGCGAACAAGCGCGCCGAGATCTTCCGCCGCCTCCGGTCCGCCAATCCCAATCCGGAAACCGAGCTGGAATATTCCACTCCGTTCGAACTCCTGGTGGCCGTGGTGCTGTCCGCGCAGGCCACCGACAAGGGGGTCAACGTCGCCACCCGCAAGCTGTTTGCCAAAGCCAATACGCCGGAAACCATCCTTGCCCTCGGCGAAGCCGGGCTCAAGGACTACATCAGGACCATCGGCCTGTATCAGGGTAAGGCCAAACACATTATCCAGGCCTGCCGGATGCTGATTGAACAGCACCATGGCCAGGTGCCGTCGAACCGGGAAGAACTGGAGAAGCTTCCAGGCGTGGGGCGCAAGACCGCCAACGTCATCCTCAACGTGGCGTTCGGCCAGCCCACCATGGCGGTTGACACCCACATCTTCAGGGTGGCCAACCGTACCGGTATTGCGCCGGGCAAGACGCCGCTTGAGGTGGAAAAGAAACTGCTGCGCCTGGTGCCAGTGGAATTCATGCAGCACGCGCACCACTGGCTGATCCTCCATGGCCGCTACATCTGCCAGGCACGTAAGCCCCAGTGCTTGCGATGTCCTATCATCGAATTGTGCGATTACAAGGCCAAGGAACTGGGCTGATGTTCAATCCCACCCGCGACCAGGCCCGCCGGTTCTTCTTCGACACTTGGGCCAAATACCAGGCACGGCAAGCTCTCGAAGGAGCAGAGAGCCTGGCCATAGAAATAATCCTGGCGCACCCGGAATATCATGGTCTGCTCGAGCGGCCGGAACGCTATCAGGATCAGGACTATCCCCCGGAGTTTGGCGAAACCAATCCCTTCCTGCACCTCTCGATGCATCTCACGATCGCCGAACAGGTGTCGATCGACCAGCCGTCAGGCATGCGCGAGCGCTATGAGCAATTACTCAAGCTGCACGACAATGTCATGAACGCCCAGCATGACATCATGGACTGTCTCGCAGAAATGATCTGGCAGGCCCAGCGCCAGGGAAGGGAATACAGCTCGGCTGTCTATTTCAACTGCCTCGACGCTAAGCTGGGGAAGCAACGCTAGGCGTCCCAAAGTTCGCTATTGGGCGCGAACGCAACGTACAGGAGTCGGCAGCGAATCAGGGCTGGTTCATTGGCATTCGCCGGCCCGGGCCTGGATGCCCTGGCCTGTGTGCGTCGCCGCAGAGCCCCCTGGGTTTGCCCTTTCACAACACAAACGGCCGGTTACCCGGCCGTTCGTGTCTGATTACTTGGCGTTCAGTACTTGGTTGTGAGGCCTTTTCGGCTGCCACAATATTCCGCCAGATCAGCCATGTCCGCCTCGCTCAGGCTGGCCGCCTGGCCGTTCATGATGGCATTCTTGCGCGTGCCGGTCTTGTAGGCTTTCAGGGCCTGAAAGAGATAATCAGGATGCTGGCCCGCAAGCTTGGGAAACATGGATGAGGTGCTGTTGCCATCTGGGCCGTGACAGGCTGCACAAGTGGTGGATTTGGCCTTGCCCGCTTCGGCATTACCATCGGCGAAGGCAGGTGCGACCGCGAGCGCGGCTGCGAACAGGGCGATTTTCATTTTGGAATTCATGCTCTCCTCCGCGCTTAATTGGCAGGGCCACTGTAGGACGAGGCATAGTAGGCTGCCAAGTCTTCCATGTCCTGTTCGCTCAGGCTGCTGGCGATGGCCCGCATGGTCGGGAAGCTGCGATCGCCGGATTTGTATTCCTTGAGCGCCGCGACGATGTAGTCTGCGTGCTGACCGCCCAATTTGGGCACGCTGTAAGTAGTGGGATAAGCGGTTCGCCAACCGGGAATGCCGTGGCAGCCTTCACACATGGCGTTCTTCTCCCTCCCTGCAACCGGATCGCCCGCGGAAAAAGCCGATGAGGCAAACAGCGCGCTCAACAAAGCAGCGCACACAAATAGGGGTTGTGCGAGTTTCATGTTCCTCTCTCTTTGGTTGGTCATGCGTCTTGGTTGCTCGCCTGGCAACCTTGTGCTGACGCATTTTATTCCCCTTTACCCGCCACCCGCAACACGGAATATCTGCAAGCGCACTCGTCGGTTAAAATTCGCCTATGAGTACGGCCAAAAAATTCACCTTTGATGCCGCGGCCTGCCCCCTGTGGCTGTATAAACTGCTGCCGTTTTTGCGCTGGTGGCCTTTGGTCGACAAGGCCTCGCTCAAGGCCGACGGCCTGGCCGGCCTAACCGGCGCCATTATCGTGCTGCCCCAGGCGGTCGCCTTTGCCACCATTGCCGGCCTGCCGCCTCAATATGGCCTCTATGCCGCCATGGTCCCCGCCATCATTGCCGCTCTGTTCGGCTCCAGTTGGCACCTGGTTTCCGGCCCCACCACGGCGATTTCCATTGTGGTGTTTGCCGCAGCCAGTCCTCTGGCAGAACCGGGCACGCCCCAGTTCATCGGCCTGGTACTGACCCTGACTTTTCTGACCGGCGTTTTTCAACTGGCCATGGGTCTCGCCCGGCTCGGCGCCCTGGTCAATTTCATCTCCCACACGGTCATCATCGGCTTCACTGCCGGTGCCGCCATCCTGATTGCCAGCAGCCAGATCAAGAACTTCTTCGGCCTCGACATCCCGCGCGGCGCCCATTTCCATCAGGTGATGATCCACTTCTTTGGCCACCTTTTCGACATTCGTCCCAACGTCATGGCGGTGGCCATGGTGACGCTGGTTAGCGGCATTCTGGCTAAGAAATACCTGTCCAAGCTGCCCTATATGATCGTGGCCATGGTAGTCGGCAGCCTGGCCGCCTATGTGCTCAACCATCAATACGGCGCACACATCAGTACGGTGGGACCGCTGCCTGCGAGCCTGCCCGCCCTTTCCCTGCCTGACTTCTCCGCAAATGCACTCAAACACTCCGTCTTCAGTGCCATGATCATCACCATACTGGCTTTGACCGAAGCGGTTGCAATCGCCCGCTCCGTAGCCATCAAATCGGGCCAGGCCATAGACAGCAACCAGGAATTCGTCGGCCAGGGTCTGTCGAATATTTTCGGCAGCTTCTTTTCAAGCTATGCGGCGAGCGGGTCCTTCAACCGCAGTGGGGTCAACTATGCGGCCGGCGCCAGATCACCCCTGGCCTCGGTGTTCTCCGCCATTTTCCTGGCGGTGATCGTACTGGTGGTCGCCCCTCTGGCGGCCTATCTTCCCATTCCGGCCATGGCCGGCATTCTGTTCCTCGTCGCCTGGGGACTCATTGACTTCCACCATATCGCCGAAGTTCTCCAACGTCACCGCAAGGAATCCGTCGTCCTCGCGGTCACCTTCATCGGCACCCTGGTGGACCTGGAAAAGGGCATCTTCTTCGGCATCATCGTCTCGCTCATCTTCTATTTGTACCGCACCTCGCGCCCCAGCATTCGACACATGGTTCCGATTGCAGTCGAGAAGTTCAACCCCAATCGAAAATTCATCGATGCGGACGAGGCCAACCCCGGCTGCCCGCAAATGGAGATGCTGCGAATGGAAGGCTCGATCTTCTTCGGTGCGGTGGACCACGTGCAGCAAACTCTGAAAGCGATCGATGTGCGGGATCCGCTCAAGAAACATCTCATGCTGTTTTCCCGCGCGGTGAATTTTATCGACCTCGCCGGTGCCGAAATGCTCGCCGGCGAAGCCAAACGCCGTCAGAAACTGGGGGGCGGACTCTACTTGGTAGGCGTGCAGCCGGGCTTTGCC
>JBAWGM010000079.1:0-1735 GCA_049592895.1 Thiobacillaceae bacterium
GAATACATCATCCGCAGTCCGTCTTATCGGCATGCGGCTGCCTTGACCGCTTCCAGTTGTTCGGCAAAGTAAGCCTGGGTGACAGGGGGTTCGGGTAGTTCCGTATCCCATTGCCAAGTGATCGGTACGCCATCCAGGACGAACGACTCATAGGTCTCTTCAAGGGGTTTCCAGCGTTCACCGTCTTCGTGACGTCCCCGCCAGGTCAGAAAATCGAGCCGCGAGAGCGCGTCTCCCAACTCAGCGTCGCTGGCCGGGCGCGTGTTCGACGCCAGATGCGTGTCCAGACATTCAATGACCAAGTACTCGGGCCAGTCTTCCCGGCAGTCGATGTGTTCTTCCAGGCCCCGGTATTGCCTAAGCCATGTGTGCAGGATGGGTAGCCAGTGCGTCATTCCCAGCTCGACCCGGTCGGAGATCATATCCATCCTGCATGGGGTGTCCGCATTCATCGAGGTGTTCTCTCTTCTCGTGGGGGTAACGATGAAAGCGATGCCAGAGCGCTCAGTGACTCGCGGAACGGAGCTTAGGACCATGCGGTGATCTATTCAGTATTCAATTCAGAAAAAGTGTTCTGAATTTACCCGCGACGAAGAGCAGGGTCTTGATGTAGGATGCCTACGGCCCCAGTGTAGCCCTGCGTTTCAGGCGTTTTACGCGCCCCTTTAGGCCCCCCATTTTCCCTTGATGTTCAAGGGATTCCCTTATCCCGTAAATCCTTTTTGTCATAGACCCTCCACGACTTTTTAGTGGAGGGTCGGCCCTTTGGGGTAGGGCCCTTACCGTTATTTTTTGCACCCTTTTTGGGGGGTGTTCGCCCTTTGCTCGCGGGCGTTCTTTGGCCGGCCTCTGATTTCTTTGGGATATTTGCGCGCGCGCCATTTGCGCAAAACCGCGCAGTCTATCTGATCGCTCTTCGCTTGTCGCGCGTTTAATCCGATTATTTATTTTGATTTTTCCCGCGACAGCGCGCAGCCGGATTCTTAGGATGCGTTCCCATGGATCGCCCTCCCTTTGAGCCTCTAGCCAGGCTCCTTTTTATTCTTCAGGTGAACGGTATGACCAAGACGGCTTTGGCAGCCCTTTTCTCGTTCGCCTGTGGCGCGGCACACGCGGACGCCACCTTGCAGGGCGACGTGTGCTACAGCAATTGGACCTTGAAGGGCTATGGGGGCGACGGGCAGAAGCTCACCCTGATGTGCGATGCCCCGCTCGGCACCCTGACCACCAAGGGGCTCTACGCCCGTGGCTGGCGCGTCGTAGCGCTCGCCCGTACCAATCAATCCAAAGACTACTACGCGGTGTTCATCGAAGAACAACCCAAGTCCCACCAATGAGTACGCACTGGCTGGGACTCCTGATGATGCTGACGACCGGGGCTGCCCATGCCTGTTGGCAGGAAGCTGGCCAGCGCTATGGCATCAACCCGGTGCTGCTCTATGGCATGGCCAAAGTGGAATCGACCTTGAACCCCGTTGCCCTCAATACCCGACATTTCCGCACGCGACTTATTTGACGCTGCCCGCAGATCTGGAAATCAACGTGAGATGGTGGGACGACAAGAATAGCGGGGAATTACACCCGCGCTACCTGATCACGGAGCGAGGTGCACGGTAAATTTGTTCTCCCCGCGTGATCATAGAGATTGTGGGCGAGTCGAGTTTTTGGTCATGCGGAGGTAGTCGAAGACCAGTCGAGTGTTACGGTGCAACTGGCGCATTTTTTCTGCGATGCT
>JBAWGM010000080.1:0-10486 GCA_049592895.1 Thiobacillaceae bacterium
TGAGGTCCATCCGAGTGAGGCAGGCGCACATCGTGGGCGAAGTTATACGCCAGCCAGTTCATCTCCCAGCCACCGAACAGAAGCTTGCGCGCTTTCTTGACCGGCTCGTCGGCCAGGGACAGGTGACCTGGCGGCTCTTCCAGCGCAACCTTGCGCACGTCTGCCGGATCCACCGGCACCCATCCATAGTCATTCAAATAGACTTCAGCGCGGCAATGTTGGCCCTTTGAACAGTCACCACTCTTGCCCAGGCTCTTGAAGCCCATGCGCGACTCGGTCACACGCACGCCGTACACATCTCTGGCAGGCAGCCCAACCGATCTCGCCAGGCCAACATAGAGCGCATTGAGGTCGGCGCATTTTCCGCCGAGGTCACCCGTTTCCAGCATGAAACGGATGTCGCCCAACCCGCATCCGCGCGTCTTGGGATTGCGGAAGGTGTTCTCAACCACCCATTCGTAGATGGCCTGGGCTTTCTCCTTGTCGCCGATGGCGCCTTTCGTGATTTCCTGCGCATTGGCAAGAACGATGCCGTCAGTCGGCAGCAGCCGGGTCGGCCGGGTATAGAGGTCGGCCGCTGCCTCATTCAAGGGGATTGCTTTTCCAGGCCGGGAGAAGTCGATGCTGCGATCGCGCGTGGCAAAACGGCTGACGACATCCAGCATGGATGGCGCTTCCCCGGTCCACTCGGCATAGAGCATCTCCGTGCCGTATTGCGGCTCGCGCAGGATGCGCATATCCGAGGCATTGCCCTGCCATAAATTGCCCATCGGACGAATCCAGCTCGCGTCATAAACCGAAGGCAGCGGCAGCCATGCGCGGGTCACGCCTGTATCACCGGATATCTCGACCTTTGTCGTGATCTCGAAGATGCGCCAGCCTGGCTCAGACATGGCATATTGAGCAGCTCGCGCAGGGTGAAAAGGGAACAGACTGGCGCCGGCCAGTACGCTGCTGGTTTTAAGAAAGTCTCGTCTCTGCATGTCAGTCTCCACTGGTCAGTGATCTGCATCGATTACGCGTCACGCGCGACTTCGGCGAATCGCCTTGGCAAGGCCTATTCGACGCAGCGGCCCGACACGAAGCACGCTGTTACTTGCTGGCCAGCCTGGAAAGCTGGGCAAGGAATTCTTTTTCGCTATCGAGCGCAAGGCAACGCAGATCCAGATGCAGGGCCCCATTGGCAACACGGCCGAGAACGGGTACGGGCAGGCTGCGCAAAGCCGCCTCGATCTCATTCAGCACGCCGCTTTTTCTGCCTCGCGGACGAATCACCAAAGCGTGGCTCTCAAGGCGGTCGACGGGCAGGGAGCCACTGCCGATCTGCGAAAGCGCGGGCGCGGCGCCAACCGCGACAGGCCACTGACTCAAAGCCTGCGTCAATGCGGGCAACAGGCGTTCGGTCTGAACCCGGATTTCATTGCTCGGGCGGCTAAGGAGTCGCAAAGTTGGCAGCCGGTCACGCAGCCGGTCCGGATCGCAATACAGCCGCAACACGGCTTCAAGAGCGGCAAGGGTGATCTTGCCCACGCGCAGGGCACGCTTCAGCGGATTTTTGTTGATCCGATTGATGAGGTCCGCGCGCCCGATCACAATGCCCGCCTGTGGTCCGCCGAGCAACTTGTCGCCGCTAAAAGTTACCAGATCCGCGCCTGCGGCAAGCGATTCCTGCGGGGTGGGTTCATGGGGGAGGCCCCAACGCGCCAGGTCGATCAGGGTGCCACTGCCCAAATCCACGACAAATGGAAGACTGTGCAAATGCGCAGTCTGCGCCAGGTCCGGCTCGGGCACTGTGGAGGTGAAACCCTGGATGGAGTAATTGCTGGCATGGACTTTCATCAACATGGCGGTGCGAGAACTGATGGCCTCTGCGTAGTCGCGCAGGTGGGTGCGATTGGTGGCGCCGACTTCCCTGAGCTTCGCCCCGGCCCTGGCCATGATCTCCGGCACCCGGAAGGCGCCGCCGATTTCCACCAGTTCGCCACGCGAGACGATGACTTCCTTGCGCTGGGCCAGTGAATTCAGCAACAGGTAGGTGGCAGCCGCATTGTTGTTCACCACCGTGGCAGCCTCGGCGCCTGTGAGCTCTTTTAGCAGGCCTTCCACAAGCTTGTCCCGGTCTCCGCGGCCACCGCTATCCAGGTCGTATTCGAGGGCGCAGGGGTGGCGGCCTGCTAATACCAGGGCTTGAATGGCTTCCTCTGGCAGGGTGGCGCGGCCAAGATTGGTGTGCAGCACCGTGCCGGTCAGATTGAATACCCGCCGCAGTCGCGGCGCTTGGCTGATCGAAAGCTGTTCGCTCAGGCGGCCAGCCAGTCTGGCTTCATCAAAGTCCGCGTTTGCAGACTGCGTCGACTGGCGCAGTTCCTCAAGCAGGCTGCGCACTGCAATCAATACCGGCTGACGGCCGTATTTGGCGAGTAAGGGAACGACCGATGGCCAGTTCAGGACTCGGTTAACGGACGGGGGGCGGACGCTCTGGGCGCTATGCACGATAGACGTTCCCATTCAGTTTAGGAGCGAGGATCAGAAGCCAGCGGCGGCACGGCCATCAACTGGCCTTGCATGCCTAAGCCTCACTGTTACCATAGATCATCAGGTAACTGATTCCACTCTTGGCGTAATCTTCATCGCCCATCAATAGGTCAAGCGCCATACTGGCGAGGTCATCCGCAACCGGATCGACGTGGGGGTCCTTGTCCTGGTGAATAATCTTGAGATAAGTGCGGCATTCCGGGCAGGCCTCGGCGCGAACAAATTCCTTTCCGCCCTGGACGTTGAAATATGCGATGTCCCTGCTGCTGTCGCAATTGCTGCACCTGGATCGCACAACGTGCCATTCCGTCCCGCACAGCGCACAGTGCAGATAACGCAGGCCGTTTTCCGCCCCACCGATGCGCACCACCGACGCCACCGGGTGGCTGCCGCAAACGGGGCACAGATTGGGATGCTCCGGGCGAGCCACCTCGTAGGGCTCAAGTTTTCTGGCCAGATGAGTCCATTGCACCTGCAGTGCAGCCCCGATAATCGGCGCAGTCGCCAGGTCGAGATCATCGAACCGGCTGGACAACAAACAGCCGGCCTGTGACTCCAGCCATTCCCTTTTTTGTGCAAGCAGTTGGGACAGCGATTCGCGACCGGCAAGCGGCGCCGCATCATAAAGCACATCCGCCAGCCTCCGCGCGACTTCCTGCCAATGGGGATGTCTATTCCACCCCGCTGGGGACAGCGGCGGCATTTCGTGGTCGCGGCAGACGGACAACAGTTCGGCGTCAGGCAGCGGGATTTCCGGATGGCGATCAAGTTCCGATTGTTGAGCCTCCGCCAATTCGGCAACAAACCTCAGGTAATCGCACAGGGTATGGCCTTCCGCCAACTGGCGCAGGCGGCGAGCGCGGCTAGTGAAAAGATCCGCAGGGGCAAGGCGCAGTTCCGGAATGTCCCCGGCCGCCGCCTCAATCTGGCCCGGCTCAAGAATGGGGGTGGGCATAGGTTTCCCCAGTCTTGTGGTTGATGCGTCTCGCGGCCGGCTGCCCCATCCTGAGTCCTACTCGATGACGCCGCAGGCTATCCGGGCGCCTCCGCCACCCAGCGGAGCGGGGTGGTCAGAATAGTTGTCTCCCGCCATGTGGATCATGAGAGAGCGTCCTTTCAAGTCGGCCATCTTCAGCCGTGGCGCCAGTACGGGGCTGGTGGCATTGCCCTCTGGGTCCACATACAGCGCGGGTAGATCTCCCAAGTGGCCGGTCCCCCAAGGAGCGCCGTGTTCGCCGGCTTTCTTGGGGTCATAGTGGCCACCGGCCGCCAAGCCGGGCACCATCTTGCCATCCTTTTCCTTGGCTGCGCAGCTGGGGTTCTGGTGCACGTGAAAGCCATGCAGGCCCGGCGGCAGACCGCTGAGCGAAGGGGTAAATACCAGCCCATATGGACTCTGGCTGACGGTGACGGCGCCGGCCGCCTGACCCACTCCATTCTGGTCCAACATGTTCATCGGAATACTTAGGTCGGCGCGAGCCACCGCGGAGACGGCGAGCAAGGCAAGGGTCACGAAAGGCAGACGCATGGTTTCTCCTTTGAAAAGCGTTTAAGCCACCTGAATGCGGTCGCGCCTGCAATGCACGACCAGTTTATTTTTCGCCCGTCACCTCGCGGAACCAGGCCCGGTGGTGGTGTCTTGCCCAGGCATGGCTGACAGTGCCCCGGGTCATGGCCCGCACGGAGCCCTTGACCCAAAATGCCGCATATATGTGCACCAGAATGGCGGCGATTGCCACAAACCCCGCCACCGCGTGGACCAACACTGCTAAACGTAGCAGACCTACCGGCATTTTGGGGGCGAAGTAGGGTTGCCAGATGATGATGCCCGTGACCAACAATAGGATGATGCACACAAGCAGGGTCCAGAACAGGTATTTCTGCCCCGCGTTGTATTTGCCGATTTCCGGCAACCTTTCATCGCGGTTGGCCACGACATCCCGGATATGCGCCGCCCATTGTCGGTCCGCTTCGCTGATCCGATTCTGCGGTGCGTAGCGCGCGGCCATGATGAGGAACAGCACCACCATCACCACGCCGATGAAGGGGTGCAGTATGCGCGACCAGGTCCCACCGCCAAGAAAATAGCTCAGGAAGAAGAAGGCCGGATGAAACAGCGCCAGCCCGGATAGCGCCAGCAGGATGAAGGTCACGGCCACGGCCCAGTGATTGAAGCGCTCGGACGCCGTATAGCGCTGTATGAGTTTGGGTTTGGACATGATGTTCTCCTAAGCTTGATGAGGTAGGCCGCGAATCGGCTTATAACGTCTCTTCTTCCTCGTCTTCATCCACTTCTTTCGGCCCTTCGGTCACGTAATGGAAGAAGCCGGCCAATGCGATCAAGCCCAGTCCGAACGATGCAAGGGGCTTGGTGACTCCCTTCCATAGTGAGACTAGCGCGCTGATGTGCGGATCCTTGGGCAGGCCATGATAGAGCTCGGGCTTGTCTGCATGCTGCAGGACATACATGACATGGGTGCCGCCGACGCCCTTGGGATCGTACAGACCCGCGTTTTCGTAGCCGCGCGATTTCAGATCGTCGATCCGCTCTTCGGCGTGGGCCTTCATGTCATCCTTGGTGCCGAACACCAAGGCGCCGGTCGGGCAGGTCTTGATGCAGGCTGGCTCCAAACCGACCGCAACGCGGTCCGAGCACAGGGTGCACTTGTAGGCCTTGCCATCCTTCCTCGAGATGCGCGGAATGTTGAACGGACAGCCGGTGATGCAGTAACCGCAGCCGATGCAGTTCTCTTCATGAAAGTCCACGATGCCGTTGGAGTACTGCACGATGGCGCCCGGTGAAGGGCAGGCCTTCAGGCAGCCGGGATCGGCGCAGTGCATGCAGCCATCCTTGCGGATCAGCCATTCCAGTTTGTCGGGGGCCGTCTCCACCTCGGCGAAGCGCATCACGGTCCAGGACTCAGCGCTCAGGTCTGGCGGGTTATCGTAGACGCCCACATTCACGCCCGGTGTGTCGCGCAAGTCGTTCCACTGCATGCAGGCAACCTGGCAAGCCTTGCAGCCGATGCACTTGGAGATGTCGATGAGCTTGGCTACCTCCGGAGTATTGCGCGCATGGGGGGTGGCCGTGGTGGTCGCGGAACGGGCCTTGATGTCGAGGGATTGAAGTGCCATGGTCGCCTCCTATGCCTTTTCCACGTTCACCAGGAACGCCTTGAACTCCGGCGTTTCGGCATTAGCGTCGCCCACGAAAGGCGTCAGGCGGTTGGCCAGGAAGCCCTTCTTGGCGATGCCGATGAAGCCCCAGTGTATGGGGACGCCCACGGTGTGGACCCGCTTGCCGTTGACGTCCAGCGACTTGATCCGCTTGGTCACGACTGCGACTGCGCGAACATAGCCGCGATTGGAACTGACCTTAACCTGTTCGCCATCCATGATGCCTTTCTCCTTGGCCAGTTCCTCGCCGATTTCCACGAACTGGGAGGGCTGCAGGATCACGTTGGACAGCACGTTCTTGGTCCAGTAGTGGTAGTGCTCAGTCAAGCGGTAGGTGGTTGCCACGTAGGGGAACTTGTCGGCCTTGCCGAGACGCTCCTTGTCATACGCATAGAGCCGCGCCGCGGGGTTGTTGAGAGCCAGTGGGTTGTGCGGGTGCATCGGGTTGACCCCGATTGGCGTCTCGAAGGGCTCATAGTGTTCCGGGATCGGGCCTTCGGCCAAGGCCTTGAGCGCGAACAGATGGCCGACGCCGTCAGGTTGCATGATGAAGGGGCCGACATCCTCTTCAGGCGCCGCATCCGGCTTCATGTCCGGCACGTCGTTGCCGGTCCATTTCGTGCCGTCCCACGCGATCGTCTTGCGCTTGGGATCCCACGGCTTGCCATTGATGTCGCAGTTCGCCCGGTTGTAGAGCACCCGCCGGTTGGCCGGCCAGGAGAATCCCCAGTTGGGATAGAAACCCAGGCCTGACGGGTCGGCAGTGTCGCGCCGCGCCATCAGGTTGCCAGCCTGTGACCACGACCCGCAGTACAGCCAGTTTCCGCACAGGGTACTGCCGTCATCGCGCAACTGGGCGAAGCTCGAGAGCTGTTCGCCCGCCTTGGCCAGGACCTTGGCGGGATCCTTGGGATCGGTCACGTCGGAAATTGCCGCTCCGGAAAACTCGCGCGCCAGTTCCGTCGCTTGGGGGGCCGTGGGATGACCGTAGTTCCACGAGACATTGAGGATCGGATCTGGGAAGGCACCGCCGTCCTTCTCGTACAGTTCGTGGATCCGCCAGTAGATGCCAGCCATGATGTCGATATCCGACTTGGCATCGCCCGGCCCGTCGGCAGCTTTCCAGTGCCACTGCAGAACGCGGCCAGAATTGGTGTAAGAACCGTCTTCTTCGGCGAAGCAGGTGCATGGCAGGCGGAACACTTCGGTCTGAATCTTGCTCGGATCGGCCGAGTGGTAGTCGCCGTAATCGCGCCAGAACTCCGCGGTCTCTGTTGCCAATGGATCGATGACCACCAGATACTTCAGCTTTGCGAGCGCCTCGGTCGACTTGCTCACGCAGGGCACTGCGGCCAGCGGGTTGAAGCCCTGGCAGATGAAGCCGTTCATCTGGCCGTTGTGCATGCGTTCAAACATGTGCAGCACGTCGTACGGCGTGTCGATCTTGGGAAACCAGTCGTAACAGAAGTTGTTCTCCTTGGTGGCCGCCTTTCCATAGAACGCCTTGGACAGCGAAACCCAGAATTTCGGGAAGTTTTGCCAGTAGCTGATCTGGTTGGGGCGCAGCGGCTTGGGCGAGTACTTGGCGAGATAGGCATTGAAGTCCTGGTCCCCATCCAGTCCCAGTTTCATGTAACCGGGCAGCACGTTGGTCACCAGGTTCATGTCGGTAATGCCCTGGACATTGGAATGGCCGCGCAGCGCATTGACGCCGCCGCCGACCCGGCCGATGTTGCCAAGCAGCAGTTGGATCATGGCCATGGTGCGGATGTTCTGCGTGCCCACCGAGTGCTGGGTCCAGCCCAGCGCATACATGATGGTCATGACCTTGTCGGGCGTGGACGTCTTGCCGATTTCCTCGGCCACCCTGAGGAACGCATCCTTGGGCGTGCCGCAGACATTGCTCACCATCTCTGGCGTGTAGCGGCTGTAGTGCTGCTTCAAGAGCTGATACACGCAGCGAGGATCCTGCAGGGTCTCGTCCACCTTGGCGTAGCCGTCGGCGCCGATCTGGTAGTCCCAGGTGTCCTTGTCGTATTTGTGCTTGTCTGCGTCGTAGCCCGAGAACAGACCGTCCTTGAAATCGAAGTCCTCGCGCACCAGAAAAGGCGCGTTGGTGTAGTTGACTACGTACTCGCGATGGATCTTGTCATTGGCGAGAAGATAGTTGATTACCCCGCCCAGGAAGGCGATGTCGGTCCCGGAGCGGATGGGCGCATAGAAGTCCGCGACCGCCGCCGATCGATTGAAGCGCGGGTCCACCACAATCAGTTTCGCGTGCCGGTGGGCTTTTGCCTCCGTCACCCACTTGAAACCACAGGGGTGAGCCTCGGCGGCATTGCCTCCCATCACGATTATGAGGTCAGCATTCTTGATGTCGACCCAGTGATTGGTCATCGCACCGCGGCCGAAACTTGGGGCAAGACTTGCCACCGTCGGCGCGTGTCATATTCGTGCCTGGGTATCGAGGCAGACCATCCCCAGCGAGCGCATTGCCTTGACGGTGACGTAACCCGTCTCGTTGCTGGCAGCGCTGCTGGCAAGCATGCCGGTGGTCAACCAGCGATTTACTGTCTGGCCTGCGGCATTCTTCGACACGAAGTTCGCATCGCGATCCGCCTTCATTAACTTGGCGATGCGGTTGAATGCGTCGTACCAGGAGATGCGCTTCCATTCGCTGCCGCCAGGCGCGCGGTACAGCGGGTACTTGGTCCGGTCCGGACTATGCACGAAGTCCAGCAGGGCAGCGCCTTTGGGGCACAACGTACCGCGATTGACCGGATGGTCCGGATCGCCCTCGATGTGAATGATGTTCGCCTTGGCATTCTTGGCGTTGTCGCCCAGGCTGTAGATGATCAATCCGCAACTGACTGAACAGTAGGGGCAGGTGCTGCGGGTCTCGGTGGCCCGCGCCAGTTTGAATTCGCGCACTTCAGCCAACGCTTCTCCCGGTGCGAAGCCTAGAAGTGCCAGACTGGAACTACCTACACCGCCTGCGCAGACCTTGAAGAACTGGCGTCGGGTGAATTGCATGTCGTCCTCCAAATCACATAGGGCCAGACCGACCCGTTTAATGACTTGCAGACTTTAGAAGCAGACTTTGAATTTGTTTGCTTGCGCCCGCAGGCGCAGGTGTCTTACAGCAAAGGCTGCAAGGGATTGATTTCACGCTAGCAGGTTACTACCGTTGTACAACCAAAGAGCAGGTTTTTTGTGCTCAGGACCTGGTTTTGGGCTTGTCCCGGAGGGTTCTCACCATGTGCTAAAGATAGCCTTAGTATCCGCGGACGTCTGGGTGAGCCGGATCTAGGAATGCTCCGGGATGCAGTAGCAGGCACGCTCGCGCTGTGAAAGCATGCCTTCGCAGCGACCTTTGAGGGCATCCCGTGCGTCGGCTGTGGCGGCGCCGTTCAGGTCCGCCTGGTAGGCGCGGCACTCGTGATCCAGCAACAGGGCAGGGCCGACAATCTGCGCGCCTCCTGCCTCCGCCGCGCCGGCCGGAATAGCCCCAACGCCGAGCGCCAGCAGGAGTAACAACAGGCCCTGCCTCAGCAAGGCAATGGCCAGTCGGGCGCTCGGGATTGGATTACTGCCGGCACGGCCAACGGTTAATTCTTCCGTGGTCGCCGAATTCGAATCGTCTACATGCATGATCCTGCCATCCCCTTGCACAAATCGCCTCCTGGTTTACCAGGCGATGCGGATGCCCTCCCTGTCGTTCTTCACCACTCTTGCCGCCAGCGTGCCCACGGTGTCGGGCGTGAGCCGCTGATAATCTTCAACTTCAAGATGGGTGCCCACCGGAAAAGAAATGCCGCCGTGAGACAAGGTCATGGAGTACCTGCCGACCTCCTTGACCCGATAGAGCCCGATCTTCTTCGACTTGTGCCGCACGGCCACCGCCGCATCAGCACGCAAATCGGTATCGGATATGAACCAGTCAACAACAAAATCTCCAGCGTATGTCATCTCCATCTCCAATTCTTTGCAGGATTCGTCACGCTCTGCTCCCGGAGATTTCGATCTGCTCAAACCTCCGGACGTCGTACAGCGAGTAGCCGCGGACCCTTTGCGCCTCAATCTATTCCTTGCCCGGTCCGAGAAAGGAGGGAAACAGTCAGATAGATGAAGCTGCAGCGGCGATTGCGGAGGGCGTCGCCGCACCGCTTCTGGAAAGGTTGTCTTCGCGTTTGAGGTTGTGCCTGACTTCCGCCCGGTTAACCGCCCCGATTAAATCGGTCGCCAGCATCCGGGCTTGGACCAGTGTCAAGTGGATCTCACGCCCATTCTCCAGAAAACAAACCACCCGTTCCCCATCGCCTTCATCTTTTAGTGCGATCCCCAAACCGGGCCGATCGTTGATTACTTGCATGCCGGAACTCCCCTGCCAAATGGACAGTGACCTCGCGATCACGACCCAATCGCTTTTCTGCGCACAGAATGCAGACCCGCTTCATATTCGAGATTGGCAGTCATCCAATTGCGGGCGCTCCTGCTGTACTTGGCGCGCGCCGATTACTATCACTGCCGATTTCCAGGCCCCCGCGAGGAGCAACGAGCTTTTAACAATACGCCAAGGATCGACAGGGTGATATAAAGGAATCCTTACCCCAGTGTGCCCACGGAGTGGGCGATACGTTAATCCATGCGCGGAGGCAGCATGCCAAACCGAGCCGACCAAAATCTAAATCGAGGCAAGTCTGTGGCTCTTGTCCGTGCTTGACGAACAGGAGCCAGCGATCAGTTGCGATCCTGTTTCGTGTCCAGCCAAAGC
>JBAWGM010000081.1:0-4171 GCA_049592895.1 Thiobacillaceae bacterium
ATCCACGAGTCCGCGGCCGGTGACTGCCACTTTGCGGCCATTGGCGGATCATCCTGCGAACGGCCACAAAGGCCGATCAGGAGCCCACAGCTTGTTCATACTGTAGGTCGGCAATGAGCCGGCAAGCTGCCGGTCCCAGGGTTGACGTGATCGGGAGGCGATCGGCCTTCTGTAAAGCCTTCCATAAGGCCGAGAATCGAACATGCGTCGTAGCAAACTTGACGGTCCGCTGGCGTCAATTTCGGCTATAGCTAATTGCGTATTTAGTGCCCAGATTCGTCTCTTGTTGCTGAAATCAAAAGAGGCCAATTCCTCAATGAAATTGGCCTTTCCTGGAATGTGGCGCGCCCGAACGGATGAAACTGGGCACTGGGTTGCAACCATGTCGATGTCCTAAGCGGCAGCCATCGAAGCGGAAGCTGGCGGGTTTGAAAAGCAGACGTCAATGTTTGACGTGAAGGACGGCTGTCGTCGGCGAATCGCTTGGGCATAAATCAGCGGCGGCAACGGAAGTCTATGCGCACCTGACCCTGGATCCCGTGCGCGATTCGATGGGACGGGCCACTGCGGCCATGCTGGCGGCGGCGGGGCGCCGACCCCAGGCTGACGTGATCCCAATTAGACGGTGCAAGCGAAGCCCGCGCTAAGGTCCGCCTGCGGAAGGAGCCAGGCAGATGGTTGACATGGTTGACGCAGTTGCTATACTGGTCGGACACACCGGCTAAGGAGTAGCCCATGACCGCTGCGACATCAACCCCATCGCTCAAAAAATCCTCGAAGGCGGCTAAATCCGTGAACGCCCTGATCGAACTCGAGGATGAGATCGTCCAACTGGCCAGTTTAGGGGACGCCCAAATCAGGGCGGTATTCCGCAAGAGCCACAAGCAGTCCGGACTGTCCGCGGCAGCCAAACGGGTCTTCCACTTGTCGGATACCTTCAAACGCATCGCCAAGGCGCTCGATGCCAAGGCGGCAGAAGATCTGCTGGGTAAAGCTCGAGGAGAAGCGCTTGATGCGCGCGCCCGCCTGGTTGCAACAGAAGCGGTCGTGCCTTCGGTAAAGATCATCGCGCAATTGGGCATCACCCGGCAGGCCTTGAGCAAGGCTGTCCTGGCACACAGGATGTTCTACCTGGAAGTCGGGGGCGAGAACTACTACCCAGCCTTTTATGCCGACGCCCACCTGGAGCGCCGGCAGCTGGAGCGCGTAGCGAAGCGCCTGGGTGAGTTGAGCGGGGCGCAGAAGTGGCAGTTCTTTACGACGCCCAAGGCTTCGTTGAACAAGCTCACGCCCTTGGAGGCCTTACGCAAGGGCCAGTATGCTTCCGTGCTGACCGCGGCCGCGGGTTTTGCCGAGCGATAACGGGATTTGCCTTGGCACTCACCGCGCCGCCTCGCAAGCCATCCAACATTCATCTGGGGCAGGTCTCGCTTGATCCCGGTCGTTTGATACGGATCTCCAACCATACGACGGGCGAACCGTATTTTGGCCGCAGCGGGGCTAACCGCTTCGACGATTACAGAAAGCCCATCTCAAAACGGTTCGGCACGTGCTATTTCGGCTTGTCGCTCTCGGTTGCATTTGCCGAAACCGTCTTGCATGACGAAGTGGCCGTGGATGGAAAGTTCAAAATCGCAGAGGATCTGCTGGAGACTCGGCAGGTCGTGTCGTTCTCGGGCACTGACTTGATCCTGGCGAACATGACCGGCGTGGCATTGAAGCGGGCGGGCGCTGATGGATCACTTTCCACGATCATGCCCTATGCCTTGCCGCAAAAGTGGTCGGTGGCCTTGCACGCCCATCCTTACAGCATCGACGGATTCGTATACGTCTCCAGACATCTGAATAACGGCTATGCTGTGGTGCTGTTCGATCGGGCGGCTGCAAAACTGGCCCCGGTCAACTACACGCCGTTACCTGACTACCCGGGTGCATTGCGGGCCGCAATGGCATTCGGGCTGGATCTCAGCTAAACGCGGAGCGTGACTGGACCGCTACGTCATGCCCCGGCGTGCTCAGGACGCCCGCCTCGTGTTAGCCGTTCCCGGCTTGTTCGGGCCTAACACCAGCATCAGGTCATGGATATGGCTCTGAAGGGCGTTGAGTTGGCCCTCCAGCCTGCCGACTTCCGCGGCTTTCGCTGAGTAGTCCCGATTGAGCCGCGACACCTCATCCTGCCGGTCTTGCAGCGCCTTCTCCAGGCGATCGACGCGATTAGCTTCTGACTGGGCGGCAGCCAAGGCCAGCTCCACTTCCCTGAGGATACCTGCCGTTCCCCTGAAACCACCAACAGGTAAGAGATCGGCCAAAGGCGACAACGGCCTTTCGATTGACCCTGTCCGCTGTACTCGCAAGACCGGTCGTTGGCTTGCTTTCGAGACTGAACGACCGCTTTCCTCAATTCGGACGGCAGATCCCGGGCGCTCAGGGAACTGATCGATCTCGGCTACATGCGGGGCATCTTTAAAAAGCTCGACAGCAGCCTTTTAATGGGTGGCCCCTATACTCTTCCGCAACAAAACGGAGGACCGGATTGTGACGGGGAATCGATGTCGAAAAGCCGTAGCATGTTTCTTCGGCACGGGCCGAAGGACACGTGCTAAGGGTGCTGAGCGACAATGCAATCGTGATAGGCGAGCTCCAACCGCCGCATCTGAGTATTGGCCCTATCCGAACCAAGCACGACGACCACGTAACGGATAGTTCGCGTGGCGTCATGAGAATCGCGCACCCACGTCATGATCGCGGCGTCGTGATCGCGCAGGTCCCATTCGCCGATCCCGACCTTGCCATCGGTTGACGTGAACAGCTTCGATGCTTTCGTCAGGATGTCATGCAACCACGGCCACCCGAGCAAATCGATCATCTCAGACGCCGGGACCGACGGAACCAGGTTGCCGGTCGCGAGCAATCCGACGTACCGGGTGAGCTGCGTTGCCGTTCCTACGAAGTTCGAGACAGCGTGGCCCGGCTTCTGCCAGCGCGTGTCGATCGGTTTGCCCGCCTTGTCGCCCGGCTTCCAGTCGTGAACGTTGTAATCGCCTGAGATCCAGAGGCCGCTGTCCGCCGTCGAATCGAAGAAGCCAGCCGCGTCTAACACGCCGTTGATGTACGGATAGCTGAGTGCACGAATGTAGTTGCCGGCCGCCGCCTCGTCGTTGTGCTGGGTCGCCTGGGTAATCCAATTGGTGAACGTGGTCTTGAAGCTGGCGGTGCCATCGGTCGCCAGCTGCAAGATGGCGTCGAAGTTTGGATGGCCGGTGGGCAGCCCCGGGAACTTCGCATCGAGCTGCGGCTGCCATGCGGCGAGAATCGTGTCGAAGACCTTCTTCTGCCAGCCGGCCTTCGTCGCATCGAGGCCGTTGGCGATCATCGACTTAGCCTGATCGGTGACCCGCCGGCGCAGCTCGAACGCCGCGAGTAACGGGTAGATCTTCGCGATGCTTCCGACGTAGAGCCGTTCCGTGTCATTGTGGCCAACATACGGCAACGCCGACGGGGTGCCCGAGATGCCGGTCAAATCGATCACACCCGTGCACAGGCCGGTGACGCTGGCGACCTGTGAGGCTGCATCAATGCACTTTGCCAGGGCGGGATCGGACGGCCCGAGCCCGATCGCGATCAGATCCGGGAACGGGGCCACGACATCAGCGGCGGACGTGCCTCCACCTCCACCGCCCCCTGCCGCCTTCGTCAGCGTCGCGTACGTTGTGCCGTCCGCCCCAGCATACGATGATGGCGGAGTCTGAGAGTCGCCGTATCCGGCCCCATCGCCGCCCGCAGCGGCACCATAGCCGCCGGACGGTTGCTGCAGGCCTTTGTAGTCGTCGTCGCCGACCATGAGCGTCAGTTCAGCGGGTAGGTAGGCAACAGGTCCTGCTTGTTACGCAGATACACGAGTTCGGTGGGCACCACGATCTCCCAAGGCGCCCCCACGAACACCGCACCCACCGCATGTTTCATATTGTTCTGGCTGGCGTCGGGGTAGGGCTGGTCGATGGTGATCGTCCAGGTTGAATTGTCCCCGGCATTGGTCTGCTCGACCTTGACGATCCGGTAGACCTTGAAGTTCACGAGTATCTCGCGGTCGACGTCATTGTCGAGTGCCAGCGTCGCCGGTTGATCGTTGACGAGATCCCAGTAGAAGGTGCTTCCCGTCAGCGTCAGGGTG
>JBAWGM010000082.1:0-4184 GCA_049592895.1 Thiobacillaceae bacterium
GCGCCAACATGGTGCTCATGTCCTTCAAATGCGGGGCATTGTCGAATACCAGGGTGTCGGGCGTCAGCAGCGCAGCGGTCAAGAGCGGAAGCGCCGCATTCTTGGCGCCGGAGACGCGAACTTCCCCATTGAGGGCAGTGCCGCCGTGTATGGACAGCTTGTCCATCTAATGCCGGGCCCAGTCCTCGGGAGTAAAGGTCTTCATGGACAGTGCATGAATTTCTTCCCGCATGCGTTCCCCCAGTGCCTTGTAGACCAGTTGGTGCTGCTGCACCATGTTCTTGCCGCGGAACTCGCCGCTGACAATAGTGGCTTCGAAATGCTGGCCATCGCCGCTGACCTGCACGCTTTCGCAGGGCAGTGCGGCTTCAATCCAGCGCTTGATATCTTCCGGGGTCACCATATTGATTCGGCACGAAATTAGGGAAAAGGGACAGGAGTCTCAATGATCAGTATCTCAACTTGTAGCCGCGCTTGAGCAGCATGAGGGTAAATCCGGATATTGCCACAAAGCAGCCGGCCACGACGAGAAAACTGGTTCCCGGGGCCGCGTCTGACTGGCCGAAGAAGCCGTAACGGAAACCGTCAGTCATGTAGAAAACCGGGTTGAGATGGGAGGCAATCAGCCAGAACGGCGGCAGGCTGTGGATGGAATAGAACACCCCGGAAAGGAAGGTAAGCGGCATGATGATAAAGTTCTGAAACGCAGCCATCTGGTCGAATTTTTCCGCCCAGATGCCGGCGATGATGCCCAGTGCGGAAAATATTCCGGTTGAGAGAAAAGTGTAGGTTAGCAGCCAGAGCGGATGAAGTATGCGCAGCTCGACAAACCAGATGGTTACGGCGAGCACTCCCAAGCCCACCACCACGCCCCTGACCATGGCGGCTGCCATGTAAGCGGCAAACAGCTCGAAATAGGACAGGGGCGACAGAAGCACAAAGATAATGTTGCCGGTGACCTTCGACTGGATCAGGCTTGATGAACTGTTGGCAAAGGCGTTTTGCAGTGCCGTCATCATCACCAGCCCGGGGATCAAAAAATCCGTGTAGCTGATTCCGGGAAAGACCTGCACCCGACCTTTCATCGCGTGGGAAAAAATCATCAGATACAGCATGGCCGAAACCACCGGCGCCAGCACAGTTTGAAATGCGACTTTCCAGAAGCGCAGGATTTCCTTGTAACAGAGCGTGCTGAACCCGCTCATGCCCGATTCATGATGCCCATGAACACCGTTTCCAGATCCGCTTCCAGCAACTGCATCTTCTTTACCTTGAGATCAGCCTGCCTCAGGCGGGCAAGAAGATGTTCCAATTCGGCATAATCGCGGAAACAGAATTCCCAGTCACCCTCCGTCGTCGCCGCCAGGGAAAGATCCGCCGGCGGCGCGCCGCTTTCAAGTTCCAGCCGGGCCTGGTGCTCAGTCGATTCGGCAAGAAGATTTTGCGTACTGTCGAGCGCGACGATACGGCCCGCTTTCATCATCGCGATCCGGCTGCAGAGGATTTCCGCCTCTTCAAGATAGTGTGTGGTCAGGAGGATCGTATGGCCCTGGCGGTTGAGTTCCTGAATGAACTCCCACAGGGCTTGGCGCAGGCCCACGTCCACCCCTGCGGTCGGTTCGTCCAGCACGATAAGCGGTGGTTTGTGCACCAGGGCCTGAGCCACCAGCACCCGCCGCTTCATCCCGCCGGACAGGGCACGCATGTTCTTGTCCGCCTGCTGGGTAAGATCGAGCCGCTCCATGATTTCGTCGAGCCAGGCTTCATTGTTCTTGATGCCAAAATAGCCGGACTGTAGGCGCAGGGTCTCGCGCACCGTGAAGAAGGGATCAAACACCAATTCCTGCGGAACCACACCCAGAGCCCGGCGCGCCAGCCGGTAATCTCGACGGACATCCAGCCCCATCACATGGGCCTCGCCTTCATCCGCCCGAACCAGCCCCGCCACGACGCTGATTAGTGTGGTTTTCCCCGCACCATTGGGCCCCAGCAGGGCAAAAAATTCGCCGGGCTCAATGGCCAGACTGACGCAGTCGAGGGCCTGGGTTGTGCGGAATCGTTTGCTAAGGCCCCGAACCCAAAGTGCGGGAGTCATTGCGCAATCAGTTCGGAAACCCCATATAGCGCAGCGAGCGCGGTCAGATTTGCAGGCAGGTCGGTGAACTTGAGATCGCCGTGCCCGCTTTGAACTGCTTCACGGCGGCAGGAGAGGATCAGGCCCAAGGCGGCGGAATCCACTTCGCTGATGTGGCTGAACGTGACCGCCTTCAGACCCGTGGCTATCAGGGGTTTGAGCTCCGCCAGCAGTCCGCCGACTGTCTCCAGGGTGACCGGTCCTTCCAGGCTGGCGACCCCTTCCCGGGTTTCCATCAATTCACTTGCTTCCGCTCTTCCCGGTACCGCTGGCCTGGAGACTTCTTGACTTGGCTTGCAGGGTCGCGATCAGGCCATCTACGCCGGACTTGCGAATGGTATTGCCAAACGACGCACGGTAGTTGATCACCAGGCTGACGCCGTCTATTGCCACGTCATACACTTTCCAGCCAATGTCGGTCTTGTACATGCTGTAGTCGATGGGTATTGGTTGGCCGCCGGGCTGTTTGACTTCGGTCTTGACCGTGACGTCCGTGTCTTCCGGCTTTAGCGCCAGTGGCTTGAACTCCACGGTTTGATTGGTGAACGCGGTCAGTGAAGTCGAATAGGTACGCACCAGCAGATTCTTGAATTCATGCACCAGGGATTCCTTCTGCTGCGCAGTGGCTTTTTGCCAGTAACGGCCGACGGCCAGTTGGGTCATGCGGTCGAAATCAAAGTGCGGCAATACCTTGGCTTCCACTAACTCATAGACCTTATTGAGGTTGCCACTCTTGAGTTCCTTATCGGTCTTCAGAATACTCAACACTTCCTGAGTCGTGGTCTTGGCCAGCACATCCGGCGCAGTCATCGCCCAGGCGGGACTAAGCCACAACAAGGCCACCACGCCGGCGACGCGGCATAGATTATTTAATGTGTTCATAGTAGTTTTCTCGTTAAGGACTCAGGTGATTGGAACCGGGCAACTTACTTAAGTTCACCAGTTAGCTTGGCCAATTGAGCCACGTTGATGTCGTAGTCGTTCAGCGTCCGCAGGTACTCCGTCTGCGCAAGGACATAACTCTTGAACGCATCTGCCACCTTGTCACCCTTTTCCAGGCCCGCACTGAAATCGGCGGTGGCCGCTATCACCCAGCGGCGAGCGGCGGAGGCGGCATCGGCCAGTTCTGTCTGGGAGTCAAAGTTTGCCCGCGCATTGGTATAGGCCTCGGCGACTTCGTAAGGAATGCCTGCAAGGGCGAATTGTTTCTTGTAATTCAACGCATCCAGGTCCGCCTGGGCCTGGGCCGCGCGGGCGGAAGCGACGCCAAAGGTCGTATCCCACTTGATGCCGACCACCGGGGTCAATCCACCGTTATTGAACGCGTCATAAACATGGGGGTTGTCCAGCCGGTCGCGTTGGGAAGCATAGTTCAAGGCCCCCACCACACCGGCATAAACATCGGGCATGATGTCGGCTTTTTTGGCCGCGACCAGGGCACGCTTCGCCCTCAGGCCTGCTTCCAGCTGTTGCATTTCGGGTCGCTCGACCAAGGCCTTGGCTTGCAGGTCCGCAAGCTCGGCCTGAGGGAAAGCGACCGGACTTAGCCTGTCATCCGCAACTTCCAGCTGCGCACCTAAGCCCACTCCGGTCAAAACCTTCAAGCCGTCCAGGCTGATCCTCTCTACCGCTTTGGCCTGGTTAACATATTTCGCCACCAGCCCACGGGTGGACTGAAGGGAATACAACTCGGACAGGGTAACCTCGCCGTCCTCCTGCTTAAGCGACTCATTCGCCCGGTCGATGGCTCCATTCAACCTGACCTGAACATCTTCCAGAAACAAACGAATATCGCGCGCCGTAAGATAGCCGTAATAAGCGCGCTTGGTGTCGAACACGGTATCCGCCTTGGTCTGACTGACATCACCTTGCTTGACCTCGATGTTGCCTTCGGCAGCGGCTTTGTAGTGGTCGATTTTGCCGAAGGTGTACAAAGGCTTGATCAAGGCCAATTCCACATGCGTCCAGTCGGACACGCCATCAATATGGTCACCATCGCTGCGCGGCGTGCAGGGAAGAGCCGTGCAGGTCGTCGCCCCGTTCTGGTAGA
>JBAWGM010000083.1:0-5130 GCA_049592895.1 Thiobacillaceae bacterium
CTTTTGGCTGCCTGGATCTGTTGGGCGCTGGCATCAATTGCGATCACCTGATTGAAATGACCCGCCAGTTCACGCGCCGCCTGGCCGTTGCCGGTGGCGCAGTCCCAAGCCCGTTCGCGGCGCTCGCACAGTCCGGCCAGCCACGCAAACAGGGCGGGTGGATAGCCGGGACGGAACGCCGCGTAATCTGGCGAACCGGTGGAAAAGTGGTCCTTGAACCTCAAGGCCGCCAGGTCAGGCGCAGGTCGCTGCCCAACTGCCGGCTGTCCATCAAGCGCCAGGTCAGGCGCTGCGTCATGTCAGCCGGCTCGGCAAGCCTGAACAGGCCGCGCGCGGCATCACCCAGCAACACCGGCGCGACGTACTGCACCCACTCGTCCACCAGGCCGGCGGCAAGCAGCGCGCCGTTGAGCGTGGGCCCGGCCTCGGTCATCACTTCGTTGATGCCTGTCTGCGCGAGGCGCGAAAGCAGGGCGTTGAGATCGACCTGGCCATCCGCTTGGGGCAAGCACAGAATTTGGGCGCCGGCGGACTCCAGCGCCGCGCTCCTTTTCCGATCCGGCTCGGCGCAGGCGATGAGGGTCTTGCCCTCGGCCAGAATCCGCGCCGTGACAGGGGCGCGAAGCCGGGAATCCACGATCACTTTCAAGGGCTGGCGCGGCGTGTCCACGCCGCGCACATTGAGCTGCGGGTCGTCGGCAGCGATCGTGCCGACCCCGGTCAGAATGGCGCAGGAGCGGGCGCGCAGCCGATGCACATCGCGCCGCGCAGGCTCGCCTGTGATCCATTTTGAGCGGCCGTTCGAGAGCGCAGTCTTGCCGTCAAGGGATGACGCCGTCTTGATGCGCACGAAGGGGTGGCCAAACACCATGCGCTTGATGAAGCCTTCGTTCAGCGCTCTTGCTTCGGCTTCCAGCAGTCCACTTTGGGCCTGAATGCCGGCAGACTGCAATCGGCTCAGGCCGTTGCCGGAAACTTGTGGATTCGGGTCGGTCATGGCCGCAACCACCCGGGCCACGCCTGCCTCGGCCAGTGCGTCGGCGCAGGGCGGGGTGCGGCCCTGATGGGAGCAGGGTTCGAGGGTGACGTAGACGGTAGCGCTCCGCGCTTCGTTTCCGGCTTCCGTCAGCGCATGGATTTCGGCATGCGGCCCGCCGGCCATGGCGTGCCAGCCCTGACCGATGATGTTGCCATCCTTGACGATGACGCAGCCTACCCGGGGATTGGGAGTAGTGGTGTTAAGCCCGCGCTCGGCCAGTTGCAGGGCGCGGGCCATGTGTGCGTAGTCTTGCTCGGTGAACATTTTGCTCACGCCTGCCCCCCACCCCCGACCCCTCTCCCGGCACGCGGGGCGAGGGGAGAGTGGCGTTTCTCCCACCTCACTCTCCTACTTCTCCACTTCCTGCAAGGCGTCGCGGAAATCATTTACATCCTGAAAGCTGCGATAGACCGAGGCAAAGCGGATGTAGGCGACCTTGTCCAGCTTTTTCAGTTCGTTCATCACCAGTTCTCCCACTTCGCGGGCCGGCAGCTCGCGCTCGCCCATGGCAAGAAGTTTCTGGCGAATGTGGTCGATGGCCTGGTCCACCAGTTCGGTAGACACCGGGCGTTTGTGCAGTGCGCGGCGGAATCCTTCGCGCAATTTCTCGGCGGAGAATTCTTCCCGCGTGCCATTGCTCTTGACGATCTGGGGCAGGCGCAGCTCGGCGGTTTCGAAGGTGGTAAACCGCTTGTCGCAGGCCGCGCAACGGCGCCGGCGGCGGATGGTGTCGCCCGGCTCGCTGACACGCGAGTCGACGACCTGGGTGTCAGCGTTGCCGCAAAAGGGACATTTCATGCGTCAGGGATCAGAGGTCAGGCATCAGGCATCAAAAAAGAGCGCGGCAAAGCCGCACAAGCCTCTGATCCCTGATTCCTGACCCCTGTCATCTGTTGCCGTAGACCGGGAACTTCGCGCACAGCCGCTGCGCGTCGCCCGCCACCCTGGCGATGACCGTGTCGTCACTGGGCGCGTCCAGCACGTCAGCAATGAGATTGGCCAGTTGTTCCGCTTCCAGTTCCTTGAAGCCGCGGGTGGTCATGGCCGGCGTGCCGATTCGGATGCCGCTGGTGACGAAGGGCTTCTGCGGGTCGTGGGGAATGGCATTCTTATTGACCGTGATATGCGCCCGGCCCAGCACCGCCTCAGCTTCCTTGCCAGTGAGATTCTTCGGCCTCAAATCAACCAGAAACAGGTGGGATTCGGTGCGCCCGGAAATGATGCGCAAGCCGCGCTCGGTGAGCACCTTGCACATCACCAGAGCGTTGTCGATGACCTGTTCCTGATAATGCTTGAATTCCTTGGTGGCCGCTTCCTTGAACGCCACCGCCTTGCCGGCAATGACGTGCATCAGCGGGCCGCCCTGCAGGCCGGGAAATATTGCGGAGTTGATGGCCTTCTCGTGTTCCGCCTTCATCAGGATGATGCCGCCGCGCGGCCCGCGCAGGGTCTTGTGGGTGGTGGAAGTGACCACGTCGGCATGTGGCACTGGATTGGGATACACCTCGGCAGCGATGAGGCCGGCGTAGTGGGCCATGTCGACCATGAAGATCGCGCCAATTTCCTTGGCGACTTTGGCGAAGCGCGCGAAATCGATGCGCAGGGAGAAGGCGGAGGCGCCAGCGATGATCAGTCTCGGCTTGTGTTCGCGCGCCTTGGCTTCCATCGCCTCGTAGTCGATGTCCTCCGCGGCATTGAGTCCATAGGCCACCACCTTGAACCATTTGCCGCTCATGTTGAGCGCCATGCCGTGGCTGAGATGGCCGCCTTCGGCCAAACTCATGCCCATGATGGTGTCGCCCGGCTGACAGAAGGCCATTAATACCGCCTGGTTGGCCTGCGAGCCGGAATGGGGTTGCACGTTGGCAGCTTCCGCGCCGAACAGCTTCTTCGCCCGATCGATGGCGAGCTGTTCGGCGATGTCCACCCACTCGCAGCCGCCGTAATAGCGCTTGCCCGGATAACCTTCCGCATACTTGTTGGTGAGCACCGAACCCTGCGCCTCCATCACGGCCGGGCTGGTGTAGTTCTCCGACGCGATCAGTTCGATATGGTCTTCCTGGCGCTTGGCCTCGCCCTGGATGGCGGACCACACTTCGGGATCGGTGCTGGCGATGCTTAGGCTGGCGGGAAACACGGGAACTCCGGCGGCAATGGAATAGGACAATCAAATTTTACCATGGGCCTTCCTGCGCCTCAGGACACTGGGGCGGGATACTTTCTGCCGGGGCTTGAAACTTTATCAACCCGTCGTATCTAACTATAAGCGTTATCTAATAGACGCCTGTGGATTCAGCTAATTTCACGCCTGCGACGAGGCCGATTCGGGATGCAGCCTGCGAAGCGGGACGCGCCCGAATCACCCCGTCCCGAAGGGTGCGAAATTAGCATTAACAGGCCCTTACAGGAGGTGTGTTATGACTGGACTGATTCCCGGCTTCAACCCCGATGGGGTGATTACCGTCAACCGTGTGATCCTGCGCCCCGAGTACACGGTGGAAGATCTGGAAGAGCGGGTTGCCGTGCTGTGCGAGAACGTGAAGACCTATCATTCCGATACCGGCTTTGTCGGCGGCTTCGTCGCCCTCAACTCGGGTCAGGTGTCGAATGAAGGCTCCACGATTGGACAGGCGGTGGCGGACCCACTGGCCGGACGGGAAGCCCTGATCGTCACGTTCTGGCAATCCTTTGCCGATCACGAACGTTCCCACCGCTCCGCCACCTTCCAGCCCTTGTTCAAACAGGTACTCGAACTTTGTGAAAACGGCAACGAGGAGATTGCGTACACCATGCTCTGGAGCGGCAAGGCCTACAGCGCTGCGCAGGCGGCGAAAGCGCGTGCACTGAAGGAGAAGTACGCGCACGCGGCGTGAGCCGTTTGGCGACTTGGCCGCAAGGCCAGGTTATTGATCCGAAGACATCAAGGTGCCTGCGGGTGAACGAATTGGTGCGGCTAGCTCTGTGCTTGAGTGATCATTAGCAGTCTTGACTGCCTCGGACTTGCTGCGGTTCATGGATGAATCGTCGAGCGTCTCCTTATAATCTAGGTCGATTGTTAATCGGCCTCATAGGGAGACAGGATGAAACGCCGTGATTTTATCAAGGGAACAGGCGCGGGACTGGCAGCGGGCTCGGCTGCGGCGCTGACGGGCTGCAGTAAGCGCGACGCCAGTGTGGCAGCGCAGGGCTTGCCCGACGTGCACTGGCGGCTGGCGTCCAGCTTTCCCAAGAGTCTGGACACGATTTATGGCGCGGCCAGCGTGTTGTCCGAGCGCCTGGGGAAGATCACCCGCGGCAAATTTCAGATCAAGGTCTATGCGGGCGGAGAGATCGTCCCCGGACTGCAGGTGCTCGATGCGGTACAGAACGGCACGGTGGAATGCGGCCATAGCGCCAGCTACTACTACGTGGGCAAGAACATGGCTTTCGCTTTTGACTGCGCCTTGCCGTTCGGCTTGACTGCACGCCATCAAAACGCCTGGATGTACGCCGGCGGCGGAATCCAGTTGATGCGCGAACTGTTCGCCAAGTACAGCATCGTGCAGTTTCCCGGCGGCAACACCGGCACTCAGATGGGCGGCTGGTTCCGTAATCCGGTCAACAGCCTGGCAGACTTGAAGGGCCTGAAAATGCGGATTCCGGGCATCGGCGGCCAGATCATGGCGCGCCTGGGCGCGGTGCCGCAGACCATCGCCGGTGGCGACATCTATCCCTCGCTGGAGAAAGGCGCAATCGACGCTGCCGAGTGGGTCGGGCCCTACGATGATGAAAAGCTGGGCTTCCACAAGATTGCAAAGAATTATCTGTTCCCCGGATGGTGGGAGGGCGGTCCCCAGCTCTCTTTCTACGTCAACCAGGAAAAGTGGAACAGCCTGCCGGAGCCCTATCAACAGGCGTTTGAAACTGCGTGCGCGGAAGCCAATGTCACGATGCTGGCGGACTATGACGCCAAGAATCCCATGGCCCTGGCCAGCCTGGTTCAGCAGGGCGTAAAGCTTATGCCCTTCCCCAAGGATGTTATGGCGGCGGCCAAGCAGGCGGCATTTCAGATCTATGACGAGGAAGCGGCAAAGAACGCGGACTTCGCGAAA
>JBAWGM010000084.1:0-13104 GCA_049592895.1 Thiobacillaceae bacterium
TCAGTCAACCAAGCTCAGCTCTCCTACCTACACCCACACCTATCGGCTGATCTGTGTTTTTAAAGAACGATTTGAAACTGTTTGGTTGCGGGGGCAGGATTTGAACCTACGACCTTCGGGTTATGAGCCCGACGAGCTGCCAGACTGCTCCACCCCGCGCCCGATTAACGACGCCCAGCTATTTACCCAGCGTCGAGAGGTGAGACTATACAAAGTTACTTTCACCCTGTCAACAACGCTTCTGACTCTATGTCAGGGGGACAAGCGAACCGGATTTGATTAATCTTGCATAACTTGGGCGATAAGGGGGATATGCCATGCATGTCACTTTGGTCTACGTGCAAGTCACCACAGACCACAAGGCTGATTTCGTTGAGGCCACGCGAAGAAATCACGCGGCTTCGGTCAAGGAACCGGGCAACCTGCGCTTTGATGTCCTTCAATCCGGGGAGGACAGCGCCCGGTTTGTCTTGTACGAGGCTTCCCTGACTCCAGAAGCCGCAGCGGCGCACAAGCAGACCCCTCATTATCAAATCTGGAAAGAGACGGTCGCTCCCTGGATGGCAAGCCCCAGGCGGGGCGTAACCTATGAGGGCCTCTGCCCGGACTTCGGAAACCAGCCGCATGTTTGATTTTTCCCTTGCGCGCCCGCCTCGCATCGAGTTTGGTGCAGGACGGATAAGCGATTTGCCCAAATTTGCCCAAGACTATGGCAAGCGGATTCTGCTTGTGACGGGTAGCCGCTCATTTCGTTGCACGCCGCAGTGGGGGAACCTGCTTTCGGCCTTTCGCAGGCAGGGAATGACGTATCTGGATGTTTCGATAAAAGGAGAGCCCTCCCCCAAACTGGTCGATGAAAGGGTTGCTGCCTTTCATGGCAAGCAGATTGACGTCGTGATAGGCATCGGAGGTGGGAGCACGCTGGATGCCGCCAAAGCCATCGCGGGTCTGCTGAAGCCTGGAAACTCGGTGATGGATCATCTGGAGGGTGTGGGGCCGGAATTGCCCTATCGGGGACCAGCCACTCCTTTCATCGCCGTGCCGACGACTGCTGGAACGGGGTCGGAAGCCACGAAAAATGCGGTCTTGTCGCTACAGGGCGAGGGCGGATTCAAGAAATCATTTCGCGACGAAATGCTGGTTGCGGAATATGCCTTGGTGGATCCCGATCTGTTAGCCAACTGCCCGGCCGAAATCATTGCCGCCAACGGCATGGATGCCTTCACCCAGTTGCTGGAATCTTATGTGTCGAGCAAGGCCAACCGCTTCACCGATGCGTTGGCCTGGTCAGGAATGAAGGCGGTGCGAAACAGCCTGTTGGTCTGGCATGACCGGGGCCCGCAAGCACGCGATGCCCAAGCAGGCATGGCGTACGCAGCACTGATGTCGGGCATCACGCTAGCGCAAGTTGGTTTGGGCTCGGTGCATGGGCTCGCCTCGCCACTGGGCGCGTTCTTCCCGATTCCCCATGGCGTGGTGTGCGGTACCCTGGTTGCGGAAGCCACCCGAATCAACATTCATGCGCTCAAAGAACGCTCTCCAGGCGACGATACGGTGACCAAGTACGCCCAAGTCGGTCGACTGCTGGGCCGGGACGGCAACCTGCCAAAGGAATCAGCGCTGGAAAAATTGCTGGAGGTGCTGGCAGAGTGGACAACAAGGTTGAAGCTGCCGAGACTGGGCGTTTACGGGATTACACAGCAGGATCTTCCGCGTATCGTAGCCAACAGCCGGGGCAGCAGCATGAAGACGAATCCCGTGGTGCTTAACGACGGCGAAATCAGCGCGATCCTTTCAGCCCGGTTGTAAGACTTCATTTTCAGGCGGATTCATCCGTTAATTTGCAGGAATCATGGGGAGAAGCGCGAACATGGGTGCAGTTCTATTTTACGGCGTCATTGTCTTGCTGATTGTGTACGGCATTTTCGTGTACAACCAGCTTGTCAACCTCAAGCACAATGTCAGCATGGCCTGGGCCAATATCGATGTACTGCTTAAGCAGCGTCACGATGAACTACCCAAACTGGTTGAAACCTGCAAGCAGTACATGAAATTCGAGCAGGAAACCCTGGAGAAGGTCATGCTGGCACGCGCGCAGGTCGCCAGTGCGAGGGAAAGTCGCGACGTGCCTGGGCTGGGGCAAGCCGAGGACGCCTTGAAGCTGGGTCTCGGAAAATTGTTTGCCGTGGCTGAAGCCTATCCGGATCTGAAAACGGACGAAACGTTCATGCATCTTCAGGACCGTATCTCCGGTCTGGAAAATGCCATTGCGGATCGACGCGAGTTCTACAACGATTCCGTCAACATCAATAATGTCCGAATTGAACAGTTTCCCGATAGTTTCATTGCCAGTCTGTTCAAGTTCGGTTCCTTCCCGCTGCTCAGATTCAGCCAGAGCGAAAAGGCCGATGTTGACCTGCAGCAGGTGTTTAGAACCTGATGTTTTCATTGCGCCTGGCCGACAATCAGTTAAGGGCCAGCAACTGGGGTTTGCTGGGGGTCTTTGGATTTATCGGCCTGGTCGGATTGCGGGTCCAGCAGACCAGCGTCTGGCGCCTGGCCGCGCTGTTTATCCTGCTATCAAGCTGTGTCGCCTGGTTGGTAAATCTGAAGCGCGTCAGGGCAGTCTTGGATACGCCGACCTCAAAGGTCTTCTCCGCGCCTTTGGGCTATGTGGAACTGTGCGGTCGAGGCAAGCAGCCGCCCGGCGTCGGACTCTTCAGTTATCTGACCGGCTTGCCCTGCCTCTGGTACCGGTACAGCATCGAACGCAAAAGCGGCGACAAGTGGGTACACATGGAGTCAGGTGAGTCCCCTGATACCTTCGGCCTCGAAGACACTACCGGCCTTATGCTGATTGACCCGGATGGAGCGGAGATCCTGACGTCCCGCAAAGAGGTATGGATCGATGGGGATTATCGCAAGACTGAATGGACCCTGATTGAGGGCGAACCGCTGTACGCTCTTGGCGAACATATAACGTTGGGCGGCGCACAAGCTGAACTGGATCGGCGCGGAGACATCTCGGCGCTGCTGGCAGAATGGAAACAGGACAGAGCGAAATTGCTCAAGCGCTTCGATCAAAATCAGGACGGCGAAATCGATATGGCAGAATGGGCGTTGGCGCGAAAGGCCGCCGAACGGGAAGTGGAACAAACCGAATTGCAAGTCAGTCTGGAGGATGGCGTACACGTTCTGCGCAGGCCGCGCGATGGCCGGCCGTTTCTGGTGGCGAACCGCCTGCCGCGCCAACTGGTCCGGCACTACGAAATCTGGAGTTGGGTATACCTGGGGTTCGCGTTCGCGCTCCTCGGTCTGATCCCGTGGATGCTGGGATGACATTATATCTGAGCTTGCCTATATTTAGACTGTTAGTGAGGAGGTAAAAAATGAACGAGCCGGACAACGATACCAAGCCCGAATATGATCACACCCGCGTCATCGAGAAGCCGGACGGCTTCTACTGGCGCGATGAAGTCAGCGGTGAGGAGTTTGGCCCCTTCCCGACCTTGGCGGCGGCGGCTCAAGATATGGAATACAATGCCGACTCTGACTACGAGCCTGGGGAAAGCCTGGAAGAAGCCGAGGATGAACTGGGAATCTCCGACTGGATAGATCCCGAAACCGGTCTCCCCGCAGAAGAATCACTTACTCATCTCACTGACAACTGACAACGCTCCTTGTCGGCCCTGCGCGCCGCCACTTCAAAAGGGTTGTCGCGGTACGGATGGCCGCCTTTCGCCCAGGCCCACAAGCTCGCAATCGTGTAGGCCAGCAAGAACCACAGCCCCCACAATTCATACTGCCTGACATGGGCCCGTTCATGAGCGCGGCTCATATGCATGGCTTGTTCATTGACTCCCAGAACGACATGGCCCAAGGTAATTGCCGCGGTCGGTCCAACAAAGGGCAGTCCCGATTCCAGCAGCCGCCCCGGCCAGCCGCCCCAGGTTTCCCACACTCCGCTGTGGAAACTCCCCTTCCCCCCAGTCAGAATGATCAGAAACGATAGCAGCCCACCAAGCAGAGTGACAGGCGATACCCAGAAGTAAACCCAAAGTCTGAACAAGAAGTTCATGCGCATATAGCGAGAGCCGTAACAATACGAGGGATCATTAGGGGATCCACCTAATGCCGAACCGGAAACACGGGCCAGCTCAGGGTGCCCGCTCCAATCATGGACGCGCCTGGAGTGATTCAAATTCAGGTGGCCTTACCTGAAGTTTCTGCTTTTGCAGCCGCAACGGGACAGTCATTGCGTCATCCCAGCCAAGCCTCTATTTTCTTCCGATCCGGCACACCACCCGCGTGCACCAGCTTGCCGTCGATCACCACGCCCGGAGTGGACATGACACCGTAGCCGAGGATAGCGGCCATGTCTTCAATCTTCTCCAGCTTCACTTCCACGCCTTTGGCGCTGGCCGTTTCCTCAATTAATCTGAGGGTGGTTTTGCAGTTGGCGCAGCCGGTGCCGAGTACCTTGATGTCTTTCATGTGTGATTCCTTTCAGCGTTCATTCAGAATTCAACGAATCCGGTAAGCCGCATGACAGGCCACGCATTGCCGTGAAACCTTGCTCAGGTCGGTCATGGCGGGCATGTCGATCTTCTTGCGTGGATCGGCTGGCTCGCCTGCATGAACCGGAACGGCAATCTCCCTCAGTAACACGATAGGACGAAAGCCGCCGGCGTGCAGCAGAAAGAAGCGACGGCCGCCAGTGACACTGGGGCTCCGATGGAAAGATACAGTTCGGCACTCATGACATGCCTTTCAGGAAATTGAACAAGGTACCCACAATGACAAACGCGACGGCGAGATAGGCAGCGAACAGGGCTAACAATGGCATTTTCACCACTTTCTTCAGAATGATCGCTTCCGGCAGCGACAGCGCAGTGACCGCCATCATGAAGGCAAGCACTGTGCCGATGGGCACGCCCTTGCCCAGCAACACTTGGGCGATGGGGATGATGCCGACTGCGTCGGAATATAGCGGCACGCCGGCCAGCACCGCGCCAACGACTGAAATCACCCCACCGTCGCCGGCGATGCGGGCCACGAAATCCGCAGGAACGTAGCCGTGAATGAAAGCCCCCACCCCCACACCGATGAGGATGAATTTCCAGATGCGGCCGACGATTTCCTTTACCTGGCTGAGGGCGTATTCGTGGCGGGCGCGTAGCGAGTTGTCTGCTTCCATAGTCACCGTTTCGCCCATACGGATCTTCCAGACGTAGTCCTCGACCCAGCGTTCAGGCTTGAAGCGCTCCAGCACGAAGCCGCCTATCAACGCAACGCCGAGGCCGGTCGCGACATAGAGCGCGGTGAACTTCCAGCCAATGACGGAGGCCAGCACCACAACTGCCACTTCATTGACCATCGGGCTGGCGATCAGAAAGGACAGCGTCACGCCCAGCGGTATGCCTGCTTCGACAAAGCCGATAAAAAGCGGGATTGACGAGCAGGAACAGAACGGCGTCACCGCCCCCAGCCCCACGGCCATGAAGCGGCTTTGCAGATTGCCGCGGTTGCCGACGAAATCGCGCACTCTCTCGGGCTTCAGAAACGCTCGCAGCAAGCCCATTGCATAAATCACCAGGGTCAGCAGCACCAGGATTTTCGTCACGTCCATGAAGAAGAAATGCACGGCTGCGCCCAGCGGGGAATTCGGAATGAGCCCGATCAGTCTGTAAACGAGCAGGTTTGCCAGCGTGTCAAACATGAATCAAGCCCCCGCCCCAAGTCTGCGCGCCAATAGAGAATCGAACTTGGGCGTCACGACAGTTTCTGTTGGCCTCGCAGAACTCAACCCTTCAGGCCGGCCTCATACCAACCCTTGCTGCGGTTGACGATTTTGACCACCAGCAGCATCGCCGGCACTTCGATCAACACGCCCACCACAGTGGCCAGGGCCGCGCCCGACTTGAAGCCGAACAGCGAGATTGCGGCCGCCACTGCCAGTTCGAAGAAATTGGAAGCGCCGATCAGCGCCGACGGGCAAGCGATATTGTGCTTCTCCCCCACCCGTCGATTGAGCCAATAAGCCAGGCCCGAGTTGAAGAATACCTGGATGAGGATGGGCACGGCCAGCAAGGCAATGATCAGTGGCTGCTGGATGATGGCCTCGCCCTGGAATGCAAACAGCAGTACCAGGGTGGCAAGGAGCGCCAGAATGGACAGGTGGCCGAGTGTAGCAAGCGTGGCATCAAAGTGCCCCTGGCCGCGCTTGAGCAGCGCCTTGCGCCATAGTTGGGCCAGGATCACCGGAATAACGATGTAGAGCACCACCGAAGTCAACAGCGTGTCCCAGGGCACGGTAATCGCGGACAGGCCCAAGAGCAGGCCAACGATGGGCGCGAAGGCGAAGATCATGATGGTGTCGTTGAGCGCCACCTGGGACAAGGTGAAATAGGGATCGCCGTTCGACAATCTGCTCCAGACAAAAACCATGGCCGTGCACGGAGCGGACGCCAGGAGAATCAGGCCTGCCACATAGCTATCGAGCTGATCGGCCGGAAGATACGACGCGAACAGGCCACGGATGAAAAGCCAGGCCAGGAGGGCCATGGAAAACGGCTTCACCGCCCAGTTCACGAACAGGGTGACGCCGATGCCGCGCCAGTGAGACTTGACCTGATGGAGCGCGCCAAAGTCGATCTTCATCAGCATGGGGATGATCATCACCCAAATGAGAAGCCCTACCGGAATGTTGACCCGGGCAATTTCCATTCGGCCCAAAACCTGAAACGGCGCGGGCAGGAGCTGGCCCAGTATGACGCCGGTCACGATGCACAGCGCCACCCACACGGTCAGCCAGCGCTCGAACAAGTTCATCGGCAGCCCTGCTGCGTGCTTCAGGGCGACTTCGCATTGCGCGCTCATTCCCGAGGCTCCTTGCCGATCGCGTCCAGGCGACGCTGCAGGGAGAGCCGATCCAGCTTGTCGATCGGCAGGCTGACAAACATCGAGATACGCCGGTGCAGTTGGGTGTAGGCATTCAGGAAGGCCTTCCGCTTGTCATCGTCGCCGCCCTCTACGGCGGCCGGGTCCTCGATCCCCCAGTGGGCCGTCATGGGTTGTCCCGGCCAGACCGGGCAGACCTCGCCTGCAGCCTTGTCACACACGGTAAAGACGAAATCCAGTTGCGGCGCTGCCGGGGTGGAGAATTCCTCCCACGACTTGCTGCGTGGCCTCCCCATCACCAAGTGGGTCTTGTTGAGCAAGTCGATGGCGAACGGATTGACTTGGCCGGTTGGGTGACTGCCCGCGCTGTAGGCCCGAAACAATCCCCTGCCCAGGTTGTTCAGGAGAACCTCGGCCAGAATGGAGCGGGCGGAGTTTCCGGTGCAGAGAAACAGGACCTTGAACTGTTTATCGGGCATGTCTGCCTCCAGCATTCAATTCTGCTTCGAGGCCAAGGCGGCAGGCGCGCTCAATGCTTCACGAACCGCGGGCACGAGCCGGGCACGAATATCGTCGCGCACTTCAAAAAAGCTCTGCAGCGGCTCGTCATGTGGATCATGGAACGGAAGATGAATGGCGCGGACGGGCCGGGGAAATACCGGGCAACTCTCTTTTGCGTTGTCGCACACCGTCACGACCAGGTCGATGTGCTCGTTCATGACCGTATCAACATCCTTTGGATGCAGTCCTTCAGTGGGCAGACCCGCCTCCTTCAGGGCGGCAATCGCACCGTCAGCCACCTTGGCTTGCGGGCGGGTGCCGGCAGAAAGCGCTCTCACCTGGCCGGCCAGGTGGTGGTTGAGGATCACCTCAGCCATCTGCGAGCGGCAGGAGTTGCCGGTGCACAAGACCAGCACAGTCTTCTCTGACATGGTTCTTTTTCCTACTTGATTTGCGACAAGTTTTGTTTCAGTTGCGCGAATGAAACCGCAGTTTGCATGGGCGCACAGCAGGCACTTCCCTGAGCGGCTTGTTCGCCAAAGACCGGAACACGTCCCAGGGTATGAAAGGTCTCCCAGGCAACGCCGGCCGGATCGACGGTCCAGTACTTGTCCGATTCCGAGTAGCAGCAGGCCGTGCCCTTCTGTTCGAGCACAGGCCCCTCGGCCGCTTGCAGCCGCTGGTGCAATACCTCCAGTTCCGCTTCGCTGTCAGCCTGAAAACCCAGATGGTCGAGGCCGTTCTTGCCGGAGCGGGTGGAAATGGCGAAGTTGAGCCGCGGCTCATCCAGCATCCACTTGGCGTAGTCCGTTTCCACCACCGAAGGCCGGGCATCGAAGAGTCTGGAATAGAAAGCGATGGAGGCGGCGAGATCGGTCACCCCCACATGTACGTGAAATCGTTTCATGATTTTCTTCCTTTCGGTTTGCACACGCTGTCAGTGAGGCAAGCCTCGCCCTGGCAGCAGTTATCGGTCAGATAGGCCAGCAGCGCGTTCATGACGTCATAGTTGGCGCGGTAATAAATGAAGCGGCCCTCTTGTCGGCTGAGCACCAGCCCCGCGTAAGTCAATTCCTTGAGATGAAAAGACAAGGTGGGTGCAGCCACACCCAACTGTTCCCCCATGAGCCCGACCTGCACGCCTTCGGTGCCCGCCTGAACCAGCAGACGAAATACCCCCAGTCTTGTTTCGTGGGCCAGGGATGAGAGGGCATGAACCGCTTCAAGAATTTCCATGTTTCTATATTTATAGAAATATCAAAATAAGTCAAGCCCGTCAAGGTCAACGTCGCGAAGCGACTCTGAAGACCCCCTCGCCCGCTTGAGGGTGGGGGTGAGGGAAACGATCAGCGCGAGCGCGACGGTTCATGATTCTGTGTGGTGCCTACCGCCATGATCGTTAGAATGGCGCATGCCAAAGATCCACCTGCGCAGCGTCAATCCCGAGAGTTATCAAACCCTGGTCAATCAGGGCATTTCACCCACGCTCGCCAGACTCTATGCCGCGCGCGGCGTGAACTCCCTGCAGGAAACCCAGCCTCGTCTCACAAACCTGCTGCCTTTCGAGACACTGAAAGGCATACGCGAAATGGCCGCCGAACTGGCTGATGCAATCGAGGCAAACGCGCAACTGCTGATCGTGGCGGATTACGACGCAGACGGCGCCACCGCCTGTGCCATCGGCGTTGCCGGGCTGCGGCAGATGGGAGCCCAGGTGGACTATCTGGTACCCAACCGAATGAAACATGGCTATGGGCTGTCCCCCGCCATTGTTGAAGAAGCGGCCCTGCTGGAACCCGACCTGATAATCACCGTGGACAACGGCATTGCCGCGTTCGCGGGTGTGGAGGCCGCCAACCAGTTTGGCATCGCCGTGTATGTTACCGATCACCATCTGCCCGGCGACCGGCTCCCCGATGCCGCCGGGATCGTCAACCCCAATCAGCCCGGCTGTCCCTTTCCAAGCAAGAACCTGGCGGGGGTGGGCGTCATGTTCTATGTGCTGGCCGCGCTGAGGGCTGAGTTGCGCGACCGGGGCAGGTTCACGCAGGCGCCTGAGCCGGATTTGCGCACCCTGCTCGACGCGGTTGCCTTGGGCACGGTCGCCGACGTCGTCAGGCTGGACGCAAACAACCGTGTCCTGATTGCCCAGGGATTGCAGCGCATCCGCTCCGGCCTGGCCAGTGCCGGGATACAGGCCTTGTTCCAGGTCTCCGGCCGCGACCCGCGCAAGGCAAGCGTGTTTGATCTCGGCTTCATGCTGGGGCCGCGGCTTAACGCCGCCGGCCGCCTGGAAGACATGGGACTGGGCATCGAATGTCTGCTCGCCCCCAGCCTTGACGCGGCCTTGCCTCTTGCCCGACAACTGCATGAATTGAATGTGTCGCGCAAGGAGATCGAGGCAGACATGCAGGAGCAGGCCCTGGCGCTGCTGGAACAACTGGACACGGAAAACAGGCATGGCATTGCGGTCTATCATCCGGACTGGCATGCCGGCGTGGTCGGCATCTTGGCGTCTCGCATCAAGGAAAAATATCACCGGCCGGTGATCGCGTTTGCGCGGGGAGACGATGGCGAATTGAAAGGTTCCGGCCGCTCCATACCCGCTTTGCACCTGCGCGATGCGCTGGACTGGGTGGATCGCCAGCACCCGGGTCTGATCAGCAAGTTTGGCGGCCACGCCATGGCGGCGGGCCTCAGCCTGGCCGCGGAGCGCTTTGCCGAATTTCAAGCCGCGTTCGAGACAGTGGCCCGGGAATGGCTTTCCCCCGAAGATCTGGACGAAGTCATTGAAACGGATGGCGCGCTGAGTCCGGAAGACATCAGCCTGGAGCAGATTCGCGTAATGGAAAATGCCGTGTGGGGGCAGGGCTTTCCCGCGCCCCTGTTTCAGGGGACATTCACCGTGCGCAGGCAAAAAACAGTCGGTGAAAAACATCTCAAATTGGAGGTTGAAATGAGCGGCCAGCCCTACACCATGCTGGCCTTCTTCAGGGCAGATCCACTGCCGGAGCGATTTATCGGCGTCTACGCTCCCATGCTCAACGAGTACAACGGCAGTGCTTCCATACAGCTAAAACTGCATTACTGGGAATAGATGAGCCCCTCCGACTGGACCGCGCCCGACCTGGAAGTCCTGTTGCGCTATGGAGTCGCACTCGCCATAGGTCTCTTGATGGGGCTGGAGCGTGAACGCAACCCGTCCGCGAGAGCAGGCCTGAGAACCTTCGCCCTCACCGGCCTGTTTGGCGTGATGGCCGCCCAGCTTGGGCAGCAGACGCAGTCGCCGTGGATCATCGCTGCGGGATTGCTGCTGGTCGGGACCATGATCATCGCCGCTTATTTTCGGCAGCCCGACAAGCAAGGCGATCCGGGCACGACCACAATCAGCGCCCTGCTCGTTTGCTACGGCCTCGGTGCGCTATGCTGGCTGGGCGAAATTCAGCTGGCGGTCATGCTGGGCATTGCTTCCACCGTGCTGCTTTATTTCAAGTCCGAATTGCACGGCATCAGCCAAAGCCTCACCCGGCGCGACCTGATTTCCATCCTGCAATTCGCGGTGCTGGCCCTGGTCGTGTTTCCGCTCTTGCCCAATCGCGATTACGGACCTTACGGTGCCCTGAATCCTCACCAGATCTGGTGGATGGTGGTGCTGATTTCCGGGGTCAGCCTGGCGGGTTACGCGAGCTTGCGGCTCCTCGGTCCAAGCAGAGGCGTGTTGTGGGTCGGTTTGCTTGGCGGCCTGGTGTCCAGCACCGCCACTACCCTGGCCTTTTCCCGTCAGGGCAAGAAAAGTGAAGCGGCGTCCAGACTTGCAATACCCGTCATTATGCTGGCCAACCTCGTGGTGCCGCTGCGCCTGCTCGTACTCACGCTGATCGTTGCCCCCAGCCTGATGCAACCCCTCTCCATCGTGCTGGGCGGAGGTCTCGCCAGCGGATCAATCGTGGTTCTGTACTACTTTGCAAAACTCAAACCCACCGGCCCCGCGCCTGAATTCTCTCTTACCAATCCGACGGAAATACGCACTTCACTGGGCTTTGGCCTGCTCTATGCAGGCATCCTGGTAGCTGCCGCCTGGCTGTCCGACCTGGCAGGCCCTAAAGGACTCCTGGCGGTTGCTGCGCTGTCAGGCCTGACCGATGTGGACGCCATCACGCTGTCCAGCTTTCGCCTGTTCAATCTGGGCAATCTGCAAAGCGCCACTGCCGTCACCGCAGTGACGCTGGCATTGCTGTGCAACCTGATTTTCAAATCCGCTCTTGCCTGGATCATCGGCGGACGGCATCTTGCCCTTCATGCCCTGGCAGGCATGAGCGCAATGGCACTGGGACTGTGCCTGGCCTGGGCGCTGGCTTAGCGTGAATGGCGAAGGCAGGATTTGGTCCTTCCTCTCTGAACATTTCCCCCATCAATTCCCGGACCCTTTTGCCGGTGCCGTTGCTGTTCCTGCTCCTGCCAGGCTGCAAGCCGGCTGATGAGGTGCGCTTTCAGGGATACGTTGAAGGCGAGCCGGTTCTGGTTGCCGCCCAGCAAAGCGGCCAGTTGACATCGCTTACGGTGCCGCGCGGCGACCAAATCAAGACCGACACGCCGCTGTTCAGCCAGGATAAGGCTACCGGGGTCGCCAGCGTCAACCAGGCCAGGCGCAGTTGACCCAGGCCAACGGGGGAAAATGCTAGAATTCGCGTTTTTCCGACCCCCAAATCATGGAAGCCGAAAGCCTCAACCAACTCGAATCCAGCCTCGCCGACCTGGCTGCCCGCAGCCTGGCCCTCAGGGGGTATCTTTGACTACGAGAACAAGAAAAACCGACTGGACGAAGTCAACCGGCTGAACGAAGATCCGGCCCTGTGGAATGATCCGAAGAAGGCTCAGGAACTGGGCCGCGAGAAGAAGCTGCTGGAAGGCGTGGTGCTGAACCTGGAGCAGATCGGTCAGGCCATCGACGACACCCGGGAACTGTTCGAACTCGCCCGTATTGAAGAAGACGACTCCACCCTGGTCGCTTTGCAATCCGATGTGGACGAAATGGAGCGCCGCGTCAGCGCCATGGAATTCCGCCGCATGTTCAACAACCCGGCGGACCCCAACAACTGCTTCATCGATATTCAGGCCGGCGCGGGCGGTACCGAAGCCCAGGACTGGGCCGCCATGCTGTTGCGCCAGTATCTGAAATACTGCGAGCGCAAAGGCTTCAAGGCCGAAATTCTGGAACTGTCCGACGGCGAAGTGGCGGGCATCAAGTCCGCCTCCATCAAGGCAGAAGGCGAATATGCCTATGGCACCCTCCGCACCGAAACCGGCGTACACCGGCTGGTGCGCAAGTCTCCCTTCGATTCATCCGGCGGGCGCCACACCTCGTTTGCCAGCGTGTTCGTTTATCCGGAAATCGACGACTCCTTCGACATTGAAATCAATCCGGCCGATCTGCGTATCGACACCTATCGCGCCTCCGGCGCCGGCGGTCAGCACATCAACAAGACCGATTCCGCGGTGCGCATCACCCACCTGCCGACCAACATTGTCGTGCAATGCCAGAACGACCGCTCCCAGCACCGCAACAAGGCCGAAGCCATGGCCATGCTCAAGTCGCGCCTGTATGAAGCCGAAATGCGCAAACGCCAGGCCGCACAGGACAAGCTCGAAGCCGGCAAATCTGACGTGGGCTGGGGCCACCAGATCCGCTCCTACGTGCTCGAC
>JBAWGM010000085.1:0-1603 GCA_049592895.1 Thiobacillaceae bacterium
AAACAATGCCCTCCCGTGAGGGAGGGCGGTTTGCAGCGATAAACACTTACTTCAAAGAGCCTTTACCGTAGCGCGATTCATAGCCCTTGCGCACCTTATCGATCGACTCCTTGCTGATCCCGTTGAAAAACCAGTCATGTCCCTCGATCGGCTTGAAGTATTTCTCCAACAGGGCGTCGGCGAATTTCTCGTTGCCATCCTTCTTGCGCACCACTTCGCGCATCTCCGGTATCCAATTCCCGTAGGTGTGCTTGGCGACTTCGTACATGCCGTGCCACCAGGTGTAGTCGGGGCCATTCATGGAGGCGCCATGACGCGCGCGACGGCCTTCGTGGTGCCAGAGTTCAAACCAGGTCCACTCAATCTCCTCGTCCAGGGGGGCGGCAGTGAGGTAGCCCTTGTCCTGGAGTTCCTTCATCATGGCAGCGATCGGTATGGCGAACTTGTCATTGTAGAGATCCACCACATCGTCGAACTGCTTGTAATGGCCGTCAATCATGTCCGGCGCATGACAGGCGGCGCAAACCTGTTTCATCTTGTCGCGGCGCTGTTCCCAGGTCAGGATTTCCGCCACTTTCGCGCCCTTGATGTCATCGCCTATCTTGGGAAGGGGCTTGCTTGCCGGCTGATCGAACTCATCGCCATTGTCCAGGCGGATCAGGTTGATCTTGGTTGAGACGGCAGGACGCAGAGTCCAGGATATCCGCTCGCCCACATCGTGGGTGCGCTCGATTCCCGGAGCGGCACCCATGTGGCAGGTGGTGCAGGTGGGTGCCGCGGTGTAATCCCTCCCGGCGACCCACTTCCGCGATTCAAGGTTCATCTCGTTGACCTTGGCGCGGTAAATGATGCCGTGCTTGGATTCGTTGTAAATCTCGATCTGCGGGTGGTCGGGACCCACATGGCATTTGCCGCAGGTGTCCGGCGTGCGGGCCTGGGCGACGGAGAACCGGTGGCGACCGTGGCAAGCGGTACACGAACCCCGCGAACCGTCCGGATTGTGCCGTCCAATCCCGGTATTGGGCCAAGTCTGGGGTGTCGGCATGCCGTTGGCGTCCAGTTCCACATTCGAGCCATGGCACTGCCGGCATCCAGCGTTAACTGCAGCGGGGCCGCCGATCACCTCGCCAATGATGTTGTCCAGGGAATTCAGAATGTCTCCCGCCTTGGCGTGGTGGGAACGCGTCATCTCTGCCACTTGCTGGCTGTGACAGGTGCCGCAGTCCTTGGGCGAGACGATGATGGAGATGCGGACGTTGTGGTGCATGAAGCCATCCTTGTCCGCGGCGTCTGCCTTGTGGCAGTCGTAACAGTCAACGCCTTTTTCCCCGTGTCGGCTTAGTTGCCATTCCTTGACCAACCCCGGTGTCTGGATTGCATGACACTTGACGCATTTTTGCCCCGGTTCGGCGTTGGCAGCCAGTGTCGCGCCTGAAAACAAAATCGGATACAGACAGACCAGCGCAAGGCCGATCCAGTTCAGGTTCAGCGGTCGAAAAGTTCTCTTCATGGTGTCCTCTCCTTGTGGTCGAGGTGGGCGAAGAAAAGACGGCCCACGCCGTTTGTTGTTTATAGCTCGGCAATAAAGCAATTGGAAAGTATC